>CBILQL010000705.1:0-2817 GCA_966238865.1 uncultured bacterium | reverse complement strand
ACCCCGACGAAGATCTCCCGGGTGCCGCGCCCCTGCAGCTCCGTGCCCTTCGAGGCGGCCGTCAGCTTCGCATAGGATGCCGCGGTCGTGTTGAGCTGGAGCCCCAGGCGTTCGGATTCGGCCTTTACGAAGGCGAACTCCTCGGCCCCGGCCGCGGCACCGCCGGCCGCGAATTGGAGGCTGCGGCCAATGCGCTGGCCCTGCAGCACTGCATCCACCGATCCGCGTAGGAAGTCCTGGGCCGCCGACGCCGCACGGGTGAAGGCCCCGGCGACCAGGTGGGCGCCCAGGGCGCCCTTGAACACGTCGCTGACGGCGCGGCCGGAGGCGGCAACGCCATCGAGCTCGGTTTTGAGGCCCCGGGCGGCCGGGGTGGTGCTCTGGAACCCTCCGCGAAGTTGGGAGCTGGCCGCCGTCGTGGTCCGCAACGCCGCCGTCGTGCCCTGCGCGGAGGTTTGGAGCGCCTTGCCGGCATGCGCTGTGCCGTTGACGGCCGCGGTGACGGACTTGCTCCCCGACTGGAAATCGGAGACCACGTCCTTCCACTCCCGGGAGAGGGTGTCCTTCCCGAGGAGGCCGATTTCTATGCCGATGGATTCCGCGACTTGCATACTATTCCCCGACGAGCTTGATGAGCCGGTTCTTCACCTTGTCTTTCTGCTCTTGCTCCTTCTTTTTCTTCTCCGCGTACAGGGTATGCACCAGGTCGCAGTAGTGGATGGCCGCGAGAAACACGGCCGACTGTTTCATCTGTCCCCCCTCCACCGGGAAGACCTTATACTCCTTGAGTAAACGATAGGCTTGGAAGAGCGGACCCGCTCCGGGACTGAGTCTCCAGGTGGGTCTCTGCGTCTCCCACACCCAACCCGTCTCCCCGCAGGCGCCGCACTTCTCGCCCAGGCACTGCTCGCATGGTCTCTCCCACCTGTCCGCGTCCCGCTCCACGTGCCCATGGAACAGGGCGGACAGGATTAGAAGTTTTTTGCTTCAGCCTCCGACAGCTTGCAGCCCCCGAGAATGAAGCCAGCGACTTCCTGGCGGTCCCTCGACGAGATGCGGTCAATGAGGCTCCGCTTCCAGGGGTACTTGTCGAAGAGCTTCCGCTTGCTGGTATCCCGTGCCAGCCGGAGCGGCTGCCCTTCTTCCAGGGGGAGGTCCACGACGTCCGCGAGACCGAAGTCGAGCGCCACGAGGATGGCGGCCCCAGGGCTGCTCTGGCTCAGGTCTTCCAGGTGGGCGTGCTCCTCGGCCGTTAGGACGGTGCAGAGGAATTTGGTGGTGCCCGGAGGAACGGCCGGGGCCTGGCCGCCCTCTTTCGCTTCCTGCGTCTCTTCGCCCTCCTTCGGTGCCGGCCGGTCGGCCAGGAGGACGTACGGGACGGGGATTCTCGGATTCACGCTCTTTGCCATTTGAAAGCCCTTTCAGATGTGGGTTATGGATGGTTGAATCAGGCCTTGCTCAGGCCCAGACGGCCTCGTATTCGCCGTTGTCGGTCGCGCTCTGGAGCTTGAGGGTCACCTCGGCCATGCGGCCGCCGTCCTGCTCCGGGAGGCTCACGCCGTCGACGACCGCCTCGTCGCCGAAGAAGTAGAAGCTCTTGCCCGGCACGGTGCCCTGCCGGGCCCGGAACGCGATCGGCGTCGAGCTGTCATGCAGGGCGTGCGGGTCGAATACGGAGTGATCCACGTGCTCGTAGGTGACGACGATCTTCGGGTCGCGCGTGGAACCGCGAGCGCCGCGCAGCCCGGTGTTCCCGGCCGCGTTGCCGTCGCCGCGCAGCACCAGGTTCAGGCTCTGCTCGAAGTTCCACTTGGAGACGACGGGCACGTAGGATCCGAGGCGCAGGTCGGCATCGTACATGACAGGAGGATCTTCGTCGTCGAAATCGATGCCGGTCGTCATGGCCGCGGCCTGGATGAGATGCCGGACCCCCAGCACATCGAAGTCGATGAAGCCCTGCTTGGCGTTCTCGAACTCCATGGCGATGGACGTCATCGCGTCCCGGGCGCACCAGATGAACCCGTCCTCCTCGAGGCGCAGCGACACGATGGTACCCGGGTCGGTCGGACGCATGGACCAACCCCAGGCGGCCGAGACGGCGCTGGAAGTCGCGGAGGCCCCGCCCGTGAAGGTCAGGGCCTCGGCCTGGAACGTGCCGGTGATGGGGACGAAATAGATATACTCGTCGCCGGTGGTCGCGTCGCGCCATACGCGGCCGGTCGCGCCGGAGGTGCCGCCGGTCATGGTGGCGTTCCGGGGGATGGGGCCGCTGGTGATGGCGCCGATCGGGATCCGGCGGGCCTGGGTCAGGGTATGCCCGGCGGCGAGGAGGCCCGGAGCGTATTCGAGGGCATCGGTAATCAGGTCGGGCGTGTTGATCTCGCTTCGGAGCGCGAAGCCGAGCGCCTTGGTGCCGCCGACCGGGGCGCGCTTCGTCAGCGAGGCACGGGCGATGTTCCGCTCATTCTTCGGCGCCTGGTACTCACCTACGTCCCCGACCACGAGGCGGGTTTTGCCGTCCGCGGCCGCGAGGGCCTCGAACGTACCGGCGACGGCTTGCACCTTCCAGAGGAGCTGCTGCTTGTGCGTCAAAAACGGGTTTGCCATGATGAATCTCCTTCAGGTGGATGACGGGTTTTCCCTGGATTGCCTCCAGGTGAGCGAAAAGCGGGTGCTGACCTGGCCGGGCCGGGCGCGGACGAGGCGGTATTGGCGGACCGAGCCCTGATAGAGGACGATGTACGCCCCGGCCGCGCGCAGGGGCTCGAGGAGGGTATGCATCATCCGCTTCAGGTCCTCGTCGACCAGGTCGAGCTC
>CBILQL010000704.1:0-2829 GCA_966238865.1 uncultured bacterium | reverse complement strand
ACTCCACCGGATGCGCCTGGAAAGGCATCTGCCCCAAGTACGGGGCAGGCTGCGGGAAATCCTGCGCCTCAACATGGAAGGGCTCAACCATCGCGAAATCGCCGTGCGCATCGGCGTGAGCCGGGTGGCCATCACCCGGCATCTCACCCGGTTCCGGAAAAATCTGCTGGCCTCCGCCTCCAAGGAAACGGCCTTGCAGGAGATAGGATTGCGGCTGCGGGCCGCCTAGGCTCCGCTCCCGACGCCTCCTCGGGCGCCGTCCGAACCCATCCCTTCGGCAAGGGATTCCTGCCGCCGCCACTGGCCGTACAGCCTGCCCTGGGACTCCAGGCGATGGAGGCGCTCCAGGGCCTGCTCCGCCACCCGGCCCGCCGGCGCCTTGCGCAGGGGCGTGCCCGGCAGGGGCATGAAGGTGTGGCCGTGGATGCGCGCCCCGCGCCGGGCCAGCCGCTCCGCCAGGGCCAGGGAGGCCTCGATGTCTTCGGGGCCTTCCCCGGGCAGGCCGAAGATGAAGTCCACGTTGGGCTGGAAGCCGTTCTCCAGGCAGAGCGCGGCCGCGCGTTCGATGTCCTCGACGCTGTGGCCGCGATGGGTGGCGTCCAGGATGCGCTGGGACCCGCTCTGGCCGCCCAGGATCAGGTTGTCGTTGTTCGCGTAGCGTTTTAAGATGCGCAGGGCTTCGGCGCTGACATGCTCGGGCCGCACCTCCGAAGGGAAGGTCCCGAAATAGACCCGGCCGTCCGGACCCATGGCCTCGCGCACCCCGGCGAGCAGGGCTTCGATGGCGGGCAGGTTCACCGAGTCGTCCTGGGATCCGTAGGAGAACGACGTCGGCGTGGTGAAGCGGATGCTCTTGAGGCCCAGGGCGCGCATGCGCGCCGCGTAGGCGGCGACGTTGGCGACGCTGCGATGGCGGAAGCGGGCCTTGAAGAGGAACGGGGTCTGGCAGAACTTGCAGGCGTAGATGCAGCCCCGGGTGATCTCGAAGGGGTTGAAGCGCCGCAGGCGGAGGAAATACGGCGGCCAGTCGTCGAGCTCCTGGCGCATCCCCGATCCGTTGGGGCGATAGGCGCCGTCCCGCAGCAGGCCGACGCCCTGGATGCCTTCCAGGCCCTCGCCGCGCAGCAGCGCCCGGAGGATGTCCACCAGGGTCTTCTCCCCTTCCCCCACGGCCACGGCGTCGAAGCCGGCGCGCAAGGTCTTCTCCGGCTCCGCGCTGGCATGCACGCCTCCCGCCAGATGGATCACCTCCGCCGAAGGACAGGCTGCCTTCACGGCCTTCATCTGGGCGAATGCCCGGCCGCTTTCCGGCGAATAGAAGGACCAGGCCACCACGATGCGCGACAGGACGGCCGCCGCCTGCGGCGCGGACAAGGCCCGTATCAGTCCCTGCTCTCCTCCGGTCACCGGGACGACGTCCACGTCCCCCGGTGCGAAAACGCCGGCCTCCCGGGCCGCATCAACGGCGCCGCCCAGGACATTCAGGGAGTAGGCGTTGTAGGCATGGTAGAACAGGAGGAGGGTTAAGCGGGGCGGCGCCTGCATGCGGGGAAAAGTAGGTAAAGTAGGTATTCCCGGCGCCGGCGATGGTCCGCGCGCCTTATCCGAGGTTGGCGGTTGCTATTATTCACCGCCGTCATGCATCCCCTCCCCACCTTGCTTCTGCAGCTCGCCATCATCGTCGGGGCCGCCGTGCTCCTGGGCGCCGCGGCCCGCCGCCTGGGGCAGCCTGCCGTCATCGGGGAGATGGCCGCCGGCATCCTCCTCGGCCCCTCGGTGCTGGGCTCGGCCTGGCCCGAAGCCAAGGACTTCCTGTTCCCTTCCCAGAGCCTGCCGAACCTCTCCCTGCTCAGCCAGGTAGGAGTGCTGCTGTTCATGTTCGCCGTGGGGATGGAGCTCGATTTGTCCTCGGTGCGACGACATGCCCGGACCGCCGTCCTGGCGAGCCAGGCCGGCATCCTGTTCCCCTTCCTGCTCGGCGTCGCGCTGGTGCTGGCCCGTCCCTCCCTGGCTCCGGGAGGTTCGCCCTCTTTGGCCTTCGTCCTGTTCATGGGGGTGGCCATGAGCATCACCGCCTTCCCCGTGCTGGCCCGCATCCTGGAGGAGCGGGGCCTGATGCGGACGCCCCTGGGAGCCACCGCCATGGCGTCCGCGGCCGTCGACGACGTGACCGCCTGGACCCTGCTGGCCTTCCTGATCGCCGTGGCCCGTTCCCAATCCCCGGCGGGCGGCATCCGGACCGCATGTCTCGCCGCCCTGTTTGCCGCCGCCATGCTCTGGCTGGTGCGGCCGTCCCTGGATCGCTGGTATTCCCGGATCTCGTCGGGTGGCCGGGAAAGAGCCGAGGACGGCACGGAGCCCGATCCCGGCAAAACCGTGGCAGCGGTGCTGCTCATCGGCGTGTTCCTCAGCGCGCTCATCACCGAGGCCATCGGCGTGCATGCCCTTTTCGGCGCCTTCCTGGCCGGTGTGAGCATGCCGCGCCGTACCCGCCTGCGGACCTTCCTCAAGGAGCGGATCGAATACGCGGCGTCCCTCTACCTGCTGCCCGTGTTCTTCGCCTTCACCGGACTGCGCACCGAAATCCGCCTGCTTTCCGGGTGGCAGGACTGGGGCATGGCGGCGGCGCTCCTCTGCGTGGCCGTGGCCGGAAAGCTCGGGGGCGTCTGCCTGGCCGCGCGCCTCTCGGGCAGGCCCTGGCGGGACAGCCTGGCCCTGGGCGCGCTCATGAATACCCGCGGGCTCATGGAACTCATCGTCCTCAATATCGGGCTGGACCTCGGCATCCTGCCGCCGCGCATCTTCGCCATGATGGTGATCATGGCCCTG
>CBILQL010000703.1:0-2830 GCA_966238865.1 uncultured bacterium | reverse complement strand
CGGCCGCGATCGGCGGGATGCTCTCGATGCTGGGCTTCTCCGTCCTCACCGCCGCATCGGGGCAGGAGGCCCTGTCGCTGCTGCTGGACGCCCTCCGCCCGCCCGACCTCCTGCTCACCGACGTGGTGATGCCCGGCATGGGAGGGCTGGAGCTGGCCGGACGCCTGCCGGCCTCCACCCCCGTCAAGGTGCTCTTCATGTCGGGATTCGCGGACAACCCGCTGGTGCGCCAGGGCGTGATGGAAACCGGCCGCGCCTTCATCCGCAAGCCCTTCGCCCCGGTCGACCTCGTCGCCAAGGTGCAATCGGTGCTGTCCGTCCGCCAGGCCGCCTGAGAACGAATCTGTGCGCCGGGCCGGACGCGGCCGCCGCTCCCACCCTGATCAAATATCCCAACTTCCGGACGGAGCAATCATCACCGCTTCCGGCCCGGCATCAGTCCGCGCTTCCATGGGAGCGCGGGTGCCGCTATAATCAGGAGCCGGAGATCCCATGACGCGCCGTTCCCTCCTCATTCCCTGCCTGGCCCTCGTGATGGGGACGTCTGCCGCGCGTCCGGGCGCCGCGGCCGATGGGACCGTCGCGGACGAGGCGACTGTCGCGGACGGAGGCGCGCGCGCGGAGCGGGAACTGGCCGGGACCCTGGTCGACGGGAGCTGCCGGCCGCAGGGCGGCGCGCGCGTGATCCTCCGCTATGCCACCCGCCTGCAGCCCGAATACCTCCGCCAGGAGGAGAGCGTCGCCGGCGCGGATGGCCGCTTCCGGTTCGCGGATCTCCCGCCCGATGCCCGGGATGTCCGGGTGGCGGCGCATGTCCCCGGCAAGCCCCTGGCCACGCCTTCGGAAGGCGTGGGCGTCGATCCCGCCCGGGAGGCGGGACCGGAGGCGGGGTCCTTGCGCCTCGTGCTCGAGCCCCGCGGCGTGCTGCGCATCCGTTTCCGCGTCCCCGCGGGCCTGCCTCCCGCCGAAGGGGCTGTGGCGCAGGATCCGGACGGAGGCTGGATTCCCTTCGCCGCATCCGAGGCGCTGATCACGGGGCTGCCGGAAGGCAAGTCGGGGATCAAGTACCACAGCGAAGCCTACGGCGGCGGCGTCCTCTTCGTGGACCTGGGGGCCGGGCGCTGGAAGGATACCATCGTCGATCTGGCGCGGCCGGACTGGGTGGAAGGACGCCTGCTGGACGAGCGCGGATCCCCGGTGGCGGGAGCGCTGTACCGGGCAGAGAACGCCTTCCGGGGCATGGCCTCGCGCACCGGCGAGGACGGCGTGTTCCGGATCCGGCGCGCCCGCGCCGGGCTCCAGCACGTGCTGTTCCGGGATCCGCGCTACCGCGACACCGCGCTGGCCCTGGGCCGCGACGCCGGACGCCTTCCCCTGCAGCTCCGCCTCGATCCCGGCGCGCCTCCGATAGCCGGCCGGGTGGCCGCCCCCGCGGGCCCCCCCGGCGCGTGCCTGGTCGTCGCCCATCCCGCTGGGGCCCGCCCGTCCGCGGCGCGTCCCGCCGGGTCCGGATCCGAGGCCCGCCGCGCCGTTCCCGGACCGGACGGCCGCTTCCTCCTCCGCGGCCTGGAACCGGAAACCTACCGGGTACGGGCGGAATGCCCGGGCGCGAACCTGGCCGAAGTCCTGGCCGATCCCGGGGCGAGCCTCCCGCCCTTGGCGCCGGGCCCGGCGCGGGAGCTGGAGGTGCTCGTGACGGCCCGCGGCGGCGGGCCCCTGGCCTTCCCGTCCTTCAAGGCCTCGGGCACGCGGCCGGAAAGCCCGGAGGCGGCCCTGCTCCAGGATCCCGCCCGCGGGGATTCCCTGGGCCGCGTCACGCTCTATCCGCGCTTCGAAGGCGACAATTACCTGTGCGCCTCCGCTCCCGGTTTCGCGCCCGACTGCCGGCTGCTGGCGTCCGGGGACAGCCTGCCCGCGCGGGTGGAGCTGGAGCCGGCCTTCGCCCTCACGGTGCGGGCGCGTGCGGGCGCGCTCGCTCCAGGACAGCCGGGCCAGCCGTTGCCGGGGGCCCGGGTGCGCGTGCGCCGCTCCGGTTCGCGGGAGTCCGCCTGGAGCGGAGAGACCGACGAACGGGGCGGGTTCACGGCCGCGGGCCTGGGCCGGGGCGAATACGTCGTCGACGTGCGCGAAGGCGGACGCCTCCCTTTCCGGGGCGCCGTGGACGTGGCCGGGGACGGGATCCTGGAGGCTTCCCTCGAGCCGGGGGCGGTCCTGGAGGGAACCCTGCTCGACGCGGACGGACGTCCGGCGCGCGGGCTCCGGATCCTGGCCAGGCCGGCCTGGCCTTCCGGCCCGCGCTGCCCCGAGTCCGTCGCCGAGGCGGCGGTGCGCGCGGACGGCGGCTTCCGCCTGGCCGGGCTCCCCGATTGCCCCCTCACGGTGGGCGTGGCGGCGGTCCGGAGCCGGCAAGCCCCCTTCCTGCCCTTGTGGCGGGCGGACGGGCTGCTCCCCGGCGGCGCGCCCGCGGAGATCAGGCTGCCCCGCACCCGCGCCTGGGAGATCTCCATCGTATCGGGCGGGTTACCCCTTCCCGTCGCGGCGGAGCTCCACGTGCTGCTGCCTCCCCCGGAGGCCGCGGGCGAGGACCTCGGCCATCCCCTGGGCCGTGTCGCCGTCCGGGGAACCCATACCCTCAAAGCCTTCGTCGGCGTACGCTACGTCGCGGTGGCGAACGCGCCCGGATACCGGGAGCGCGCCGATACCGACCTCATCCCCGATCGGGACGAGCCCCACGAGACCCGCCTCGAGCTCTCCGCCTGGCCCGGCCTCGAGGGCCGCATCGCCGCCCGCTCAGGCCCGGGCGACAGCGCGGTCCCGCGCGTGTTCGGGG
>CBILQL010000702.1:0-2834 GCA_966238865.1 uncultured bacterium | reverse complement strand
GGCCGGGACCGCGAGGCCCGCCCCGGTCGCGAGGCCGGACGGCGGCCGCGGCGCGCGATCCGGCGCCGCCTCCCGGAGGCCGGCGGCCAGCTCCGCGGCCAGGCGGGCGCGCCCGGCATGGTAGGCCCCGGATGCCTCCAGCGCCCGCAGGTCGGCCCGGTCCCGCAGGACCTGCTCCTCCCGGAGGTCGCGGCGCGCCTTGCCGGCCTGGGCCAGGGCAGCCGCGTCGCGCGTGGCCGCGGCGAGCGCCTCCCATTCCCGCAGCCGATCCTCCCGGTAGCCTTCGAGCTCCTTCAGGCGCGACTCCAGCTCGCCGCGCCGGTCGAGGGCGGCCAGGGCCTCGTCCGCGCGGCGGCGGCGGTCGATCTTCTCCTCGGCCGCCAGCGCGGCCTGGGCCTCCTTCCACTCGGCCTGGGCGGCGTCACGTAACTTGCGGGTTTCCTCCAGGAGCTTTTCGCCCATGGCCACGCCCTTCTCCCTGGCCAGCAGCCCGTCGCGCTCCTGGCGGCGGGCCTCCAGCTCCCGGCGGATGCCGGCTGCCTTCTCCCGCAGGGCCTCCAGCTCCTTCGCGTGCAGGTAGGTCCGGCGGTCCGAGCTGCGGCGCTCGAATTCCGCGGCCAGCGCCGCCGGGTCCAGGCCGCCGTGGAACAGGGCGGACTTCAGCTTCCCGATCCAGGGGGAATCGCTGCCCATGTCCAGATCCAGGTCCCCGGCGCGGATGGCGCAAAGGCCCAGGAACTCGTCCTCGCCCACGTCGAAAGGCGCGGCCAGCGCGACCTCGGACTTGCGGCCTGCCCCGTAGCGCTTCTTCAGCGCCTTGCCCATGAGCTTCGACTCGCTGGGCCGGCACAGTGCGTGGAACAGAGCGTCGAAGAAGGTGGTCTTGCCCGCCTCGTTGGGCCCGTACACGAGGGTGACGGGAGCCAGCTCGAAGCTCCGGGCCCGGAACTTCCCGAAATCCTGGACGTCGAGTCGGAGGATCATGCCGCCTTCTCCAGGCGGTCCTTGAGATGGCGCAGGGCCAGCTCCCGGGCCCTCAGCCAGGCGGCCCTATCGGGGTGGTCCGGGGAGGCGGCCTCGGGGCGGCGGGCCCACCGCTCCAGGAATTCGCGCGCGACGGGATGGGAGGAGATGCCAGGCAATGCCGCCACGCCGTCGCGGACGACCTCCAGGCTGCGCACCCTGGATCCGTACCGGGACCGCATCCCCTCGTCCAGGCGGGCGATCACGCGTTCGTCCTCGACCAGGCCCGTGAATTCCAGATCCACCCTGTCCTTCGGCCCCCAGGCGGCGGCCTCCCGATCCAGGTCCGGAGGCTCGCCTTCCAGCGAGAGCGGCAGGACATAATGCCGGTACTCCCCCGCCGAGGCGAGGGGCAGGAAGGCCGGCTCGCCCGGGCGGGCACCACCCGGGGCCGGCAGATCCACCCGGTAGGCGCCGCGCGGGCCGCTCTCGTGCTTGCGCCAGACCCGGCAGGATCCGGGATAGGCCAGTATCGACGCCCCGGAAACCTGGTGGCGTCGACCGTGGATGTGCCCCAGGGCGGCGTAGTCGGCCTGGAAGCGCGCGAAGAGATCGGGATCCAGGGCGGAGCCGCCTCCCTCGGCATCGGGACCGCGGTAGGACATCCCGGCCACGACTCCGTGGGCCAGCACGACGCGCCAGTCCGCCGCCTTGGCCGGCACCTGCCAATTGCCGTAGGCGGAATACTGGTCCTGGTGCGGAATGCCCAGGAACTCGACGGAGATTCCCCGCCTTTCCCGGCGCAGGAGCTGGAAGGGACGGACGTCGAGCAAGGTGACGGGGCCGAAATCCAGCCGGCCCAATTCCCCGGTCCCGCGGCGCAACCCTTCATGGTTGCCGGGCAGGAACAGGATTTCGCAGTCCCCGGTTCCGCCGGATCCGGCTCCGGACCCGCCGACGATCCCGCGGTCGGAGCCACCCCCGCCTGCGAGGTCGCCGCCGGAGGAGCGGCCGAAGCTTTCGAACAGCCGCCGGACCTCTCCCCTCAGGCGTTCCGCGTCGGAGAAGCAGTCGAACAGGTCGCCGCAGATGAGCAGGAAATCCGCCCGCTCCCGGCGCGCGGCCTCCAGCAGCTCGGCGAGCACGCCCAGGCCGTAGTCCTTCTCGGATTCGGACAGGTGGAGATCGGCTGCGTGGAGGAGGCGAAGCATGCCTCCCTGAAAGATAGCAAGCGCCGAGGGACTACGCCGCGCGCAGCGCTTCCCGGACCCGGCCGCACCAGGCGGAGAGGGACTGGTACTTCTCCTCGAGGAGCGCCGCCAGCCCGGGGTATTCCGCGTACGGAAGGTCCATCATCTCGTAGCGCAGGAAAGCCCCCAGCATTCCGCTCTGCGCCCCGGCCGCGGTGACCGCTCCTCCCAGGCCCAGGATCTGCGCATGCAGGGGACGGATGGCTGCGGCGTCGCCTTCCGCGAAGGCGCGGCGCAATCGACCGGCCAGGTCCGCGCCGCGTTGCAGGGGGCCGGCCAGCGACTCGATGGCGGCGAGCCGGGCCTCCCGCCGGCCTTGCCAACCGGCGGACTCCCGGGCGCGGAGGCAAAGGCGTTCGAAGCAGGGATCCGGCGGGATCCCGAAGACACGATCCCATAGGTGCCGGCCGGACAGGCCGGCGAGGTAATGGTCCGAAAAGCGATCGTCCCGCGCCGGCGCGTACAGGAGCGTCCCGTTGTCCAGGAACCGGCTTTGGTACAGCCCCAGGTTCGGCGGCAGGTCGGGGGCTTCGCTGCCCGGCCTCAGCAGCCAGCGCACGGTCCGGTGCACCGCGTCCGCCGGCAGGTGTTCCCGGCAGATTTGCCTGGTGCAGCGCGACG
>CBILQL010000701.1:0-2835 GCA_966238865.1 uncultured bacterium | reverse complement strand
CGGTATATTCCCTTCCGAAGTACTTCCAAAATTGGGAATGGGTGCGGCTATCGGCCTGACCATCAGCCACAGCATCGACAACCTGCTGTCGGGCGCCTGGGCCGCCATTGCCCTCGGGATCTCCGAGCACGACGCCCTGGTCCCGGACGCCGCCGTGAACCTGCCCGACCTGGCGCGCCAATACGAGATGACCGGCGGCTCCGACTGGTCGAGGCGTCGTCGCGGACTGTGGCCGGACACCCGCAGGGAATCGATATTCTGTGTCGGACATGGGTGTCTCCAGGCGGGGGAAAACATGAGGGGAATGGTCATCGCGTCCCAAGCCGGTCCGGGATACGCTCCGCTCGTGGCCCGGGATTTGCCGGTTCCCCGGCCCGGACCCGGCGAAATCCGCGTGCGGGTCCTGGCCTGCGGCGTATGCCGGACCGACCTGCATATCGTCGACGGCGACCTGAAGCCGGGCAAACCCGACCTGGTGCCGGGCCACCAGGTGGTCGGGACGGTGGAGGCCCTGGGCGCCGGAACGGAGGGTTTCCGCCTCGGCGAGGCGGTCGGCGTCACCTGGCTGCATTGGACCTGCGGAGTCTGCGGATATTGCTCCGAGGGCCTGGAAAACCTGTGCGAGAAAGCCCGGTTCACCGGCTGGCAGGCGGACGGGGGATATGCCGAGAGCATGGTGGTTCCGGCCACACATGCCTTCGCCATTCCCGGGACCCTGGATCCCCTGGCAGCGGCGCCGCTGCTCTGCGCAGGCGTGATCGGCTACCGCTCGCTGAAGGTATCCGGCATCAAGCCGGGCGGCGTCCTCGGACTATTCGGGTTCGGCGCCTCGGCGCACCTGGCCATCCAGGTGGCCCGGCGCTGGAACTGCCGCGTCTCCGTCTTCACCCGGGAGGAGGACCACCGCCGTCTCGCGCTGTCCCTGGGGGCCGCATGGGCCGGCGACATCGGGGTGTCTCCGCCCGAGCCGCTCCATGCGGCCATCACCTTCGCTCCCGCGGGCCGCGTCGTCGCCCAGGCGCTGAAACGGCTGCGGCGGGGAGGCACCGTGGCGGTCAATGCCATCCACATGGATGACCTGCCGCCCATCCCTTTCCGCGACCTGTACCATGAGCGGGGCATCCGGAGCGTCGCCAACCTCACGCGGGCCGATGTCCGGGAATACCTGGCGCTGGCGGCCGCGGAGCCTTTCCAGGTGTCCGCGAGCGCCTTCCGGCTGGAAGAGGCCGACCAGGCGCTGGCCCGGGTGCGGGACTCCACGGTCCTGGGAGCCGCCGTGCTCCGGATCGCGCCGGAAGCCTGAGCCGCGGAGGATCAGCGCGTCGGCGCGGATCCGGAGTCCCCGTATGCGCGGCTGCGCATCGCTTTCCGCATCTCCAGGAGAAAGAGGGGAAGGGAGGCCGCGCCCACCAGGACAAGCCATTCCCACGGGTCGATGGGGGCGGTTTGCAGGAATTCCCGGAGCCGGGGGGTGCTGTGGGCCAGGACCTGGAGGGTCATCGAAACCAGGACGACGAGGACCAGCTTCAGGTTGCCCCGGGGGTCCAGGGTCCACACCGGCTTGTCCTCGCTGCGCGCTCCGAAGGATCGGAGGAGCTCCGCGAAGACCAGGGTCGCGAAGGCGAAGGAACGGGACTCTTCCAGGCTGTGGCCGCGGAGCGCCCAGAGGAACACTGCCAGGACGACCCCCGCCGTGAGGACGCCGGTCCAAAGCAGGGTGTTCCGGAAGCCCTTCTCGGACAGGATCTCGGTCTGCGTCCGCGGCGGCCTCCGCATCACCCCGGGATCGATACGCTCCGCGGCCAGGCACAGTGCCGGCAGCCCGTCGGTGACCAGATTGATCCAGAGGAGGTGGATGGCGAGGAGCGGGGTCGGAAGGCCGGAGAGGATGGCGATCATCATGAGAAGCAGTTCGCCCGCATTGCCGCCGAGCAGGAATTGCAGGGTATTGCGGATGTTCTGATAGATCCCCCGCCCCTCCTCCACGGCGGCCACGAGGGAGGCGAAGTTGTCGTCGACGAGGATCATGTCGGACGCCTGCTTCGTCACCTCGGTCCCGGTCCTCCCCATGGCCACGCCGACATGCGCGCCCTTCAAGGCGGCGGCATCGTTCACTCCGTCTCCGGTCATGGCCACCACCGCGCCGTTGGCCTTCCAGGCCCTGACGATGCGGAGCTTATGCTCGGCGGACACCCGGGCGTAGATGCCGGTGCTTCCGACTCTCCCGGCCAGGGCGGCATCGTCCAGGGCGGCCAGTTCGGCTCCGGTAAGCGCTCCCGGAAATCCGTCCAGGATCCCCAGATCCTCTCCGATGGATCGGGCCGTTACCGGATGATCGCCGGTAATCATCACGACCTGGATGCCGGCCTTACGGCACTTGACGACGGCCTCCCGGGCTTCGGGACGCGGCGGGTCCTGCATGCCCGCCAGCCCCGCGAAGATGAGATTCCCTTCCACCTCCTGGATGCCGGGCTTGCCTTCGCCTTCCAGGCGGTGATCCCGGTAGGCCGAGCCGATGACCCGCAATCCCCGCCCCGCCATCGCGGCGTTCGCAGTCAGGATGTCGCGGCGGACCGGCTCCGCCAGCGGCTGGGGGCCTTCCGGGGACAGGTAACGGTTGCAAAGTCCCAGGAGGACGTCCGGCGCGCCGTTGACGAGGATCCGGCACGTGCCGTCCCTGTCCCTGCTGACGACGCTGGCCCGCTTGCGTTCCGAATCGAAGGGATAGGCGAACAATACCTCCTTTTCCCCGTCGCGGAAGCCGAGCTTCCGGGCCACGGTGAGCCGGGCGCCTTCCGTGGGATCCCCGGAAACCACCCCGCGCCCGTTTTCCTC
>CBILQL010000700.1:0-2849 GCA_966238865.1 uncultured bacterium | reverse complement strand
GATCGATTTCCTCCAGCATCAGTTTGCCGGCCGCGACAGCCGCGCGTTCCGGGCGGAAGGGCGATAGTCCTTGGGCGATGAAATCCGCGTTGATGAAATTTTCGGTCTGGATTTCCCCCAGCAGAAGCTCCCGGGCCACGGTCGTCTTCCCGGCCCCGTTGGGGCCCGCGATAACGATGCAGCGCGGAGCTTTCGGTTTCCGTGGCTTGGCCATGACTCCTTGCCGGCGCCGGCTGACGGGCCCTGGGTAGGACCCAGGCGCCCATCTCTCCTTACTTCCGCACCAAGGGCTTGTACTTGATCCGCGTCGGGGTATCGGCGTCGATGCCCAGGCGCTTCTTGCGGTTCTCCTCGTAGCTCGCGTAATTCCCCTCGTGCCACACCACCTGGCTGTCGCCCTCGAAGGCGAGGATGTGGGTGGCGATGCGATCGAGGAACCAGCGATCGTGGGAGATGACCACGGCGCAGCCGGAGAAGTTGAGGATGCCCTGCTCCAGGGCCTGCAGGGTCTCCACGTCCAGGTCGTTGGTGGGCTCGTCGAGGAGGATTACGTTGCCGGCCGACAGCAGCAGCTTGGCGAGGTGGACGCGGTTGCGCTGGCCGCCGGAAAGGGTGTTGACCTTCTGCTGCTGGTCCTGGCCGGAGAAGTTGAACTTGCCCACGTAGGCGCGGGAGTTGATCTCGAGCTGGCCCACCTTGATGGTCTCGGCGTCGCCGGTGATCTCCTTGTACACCGAGTTCTCGCCGTTCAGGGTGTCGCGGCTCTGGTCCACGTAGGAGAGCTTGACGGTGTCGCCCAGGGTGAACTTGCCGCCGTCGGGTTTTTCTTGTCCGGTGATGATCCGGAACAGGGTGGTCTTGCCGGCGCCGTTGGGGCCGATGATGCCGACGATGCCGGCCTTGGGCAGGTCGAAGGAGAGGTTCTCGAAGAGGAGCTTGTCGCCGTAGGCCTTGGTGAGGCCCTCGGCGCGGATGACCACGTCGCCGAGGCGCGGGCCGTTGGGGATGGCGATGGAGGTGGAGCCGAGCTTCTCGGGCGCGGACATCTCCTGCAGCTTCTCGTAGGCGGCGAGGCGGGCCTTGCCCTTGGCCTGGCGGGCCTTGGCGGAGGTCTGCACCCATTCCAGCTCCTGTTTGAGCTGCTTCTGGCGGCGGCTCTCCTCCTTCTCCTCCTGGGACATGCGCTTGGTCTTCTGGTCGAGCCAGCTGGAGTAGTTGCCCTCCCACGGGATGCCGCGGCCGCGGTCGAGCTCCAGGATCCAGCCCACCACGTTGTCGAGGAAGTAGCGGTCGTGGGTGACGAGGATGACGCTGCCCGCATACTCGCGCAGGTGGCGCTCCAGCCAGGCCACGCTCTCGGCGTCCAGGTGGTTGGTGGGCTCGTCGAGCAGCAGCAGGTCGGGCTTCTCGAGCAGCAGGCGGCACAGGGCCACGCGGCGCTTCTCGCCGCCGGACAGGTTCTTGACGGGGGCGTCGCCGGGCGGCAGGCGCAGGGCGTCCATGGCGATCTCGAGATGCCGGTCGAGGTTCCAGCCGTCCACGGCGTCGATCTTGTCCTGGAGCTTGGCCTGCTTCTCCATGAGCTTGTTCATCTCGTCGTCGCCCATGGGCTCGCCGAACTTGAGGGACAGGGTGTTGAACTCGTCCATGAGGTTCTTCACCTCTTTTACGGCCAGCTCCACGTTGCCCTTCACGTCCAGGCTCTCGTCGAGCTTCGGCTCCTGGGGCAGGTAGCCGACGGTGCGGCCGCTCTCGATCCACGCCTCGCCCTGGAAGTCCTTGTCGATGCCGGCCATGATGCGCAGCAAAGTGGACTTGCCGGACCCGTTGTAGCCGATGATGCCTATCTTGGCCCCGTAATAGAAGGAGAGGTTGATGTTCTCCAGGACCTTCTTGGCGGGGGGATAGGACTTGTTCAGGCGGTGCATGTAGTAGACGAACTTTTCGGCCATGGGATCCTCTCTGGGGACGATGAGCCCTGCAAATCTAGTCAACCGAGGCTACGAACCTTTCCCGGTTCCGCATCGGCCGGTTCAGTAAACGCTTCAAAATCGCCACTTCCAGGTCACAAGGGGCGAAATCCAGCGAATATCAATTGGAGATATTTGTGTTGTTTGAGTGTGTTGGGGGTGGTGAATCAAGAAAAATGGAACTTATCGCACTACAATTAAAGCCGCTTAATCGATTTTTATGTTTTTTTTTCCGGATATCGGAGTATTATTCTGGAATGTTACACTACAAAATGAATTGGAGGTTCTGCGCATGACACGTCTCCTCGCCGTACAGGCTGCCCTGTTCCTGGGGCTGACCATCCTACCGCCCGCCGCCCAAGCCGCCGGCACCAATGCCAAGGAACCGGCCTGGATCCTGAATCCGGACACCGTGGCCGCCGACCAGGCTTTCAGCCTGGAGGCGCTCAGCTACCGCTATTCCTGCGCCCACGTCTACGGTAACCACAAGGTTACGGTATCCGGCAATCGCATCGACCTGGGCTTCACCGCCACGGCGAGGCCGGAGATGATGTGCCCGGCCGTCTACATGGCCTACGGCCCCGCCTTCAAGATGCCCGCCCTCCCGGAAGGGCGCTACACGGTGGTCATGAACCTTCTCACCTGCCAGGTGGGGGAGATGCAATGCGCCTCCGTCCCCGCCATGGAGACGGCCGGCACCCTGGTGGTGGGCGCCCCGAAGGCGGAAGTTTCCTATATCCTCGACCCGGCCTCGGTGCGCGCCGGGGCCGAGTTCACCCTGAACCTCCTCAGCCCCGAGTTCACCTGCAATCTCGAATACCAGCGCCTTGCCTCCACCGTGCAGGACGGACGCATCACCCTTACCTTCCTGGACAAGGC
>CBILQL010000699.1:0-2856 GCA_966238865.1 uncultured bacterium | reverse complement strand
GAGCGGAGTCAACAAACCGACGCCCCCGATCAACCGCCTGTTCCAACTGATGGAGCGCGGCGGCCTGTCTGTTCTCGAAGGCGGCCGATAAGCGCCGCGAGGGTGGGGGCAACTTTGGGGGCAGCTACGTTTTTCACATTGGAATTCAACCTTATGAATCAATGACTTAGGCGAACAATGCGATTGACGCCGCACCATAAACGGAAAAAGCCCCCGAGGCGAATCGCCAAGGGGGCTTTTTCACGCCCATCCTATGTGGGCTCTTATTGGGCCCGACTTTCAGCACTGCTGATCGGTTTTCGGCATCAATTTTATGTAAAATTGACCAACCTCATAGAAGGGTTGAGATGCCGGTTGCTCCAGGGTCGGTTTCCTGTCCGGACGCGGAAGGCTTGCTTGTCCGGGCCTTTGTGGCATTGGCCCGCCTGGGGGCCTTCGTGTTCAACCTGCCGGGAACCGCATCCAACCAGCGGCATTCCCTCGACGCCGGCAACATGCGGTTCTCCCCCTCCCGCGTGCGGTTCTTCCGCGAGGAACGCGCCGCGGGGCTTACCGCCGGGTATACCCTGTGAGCCGGGAACCGGGCATGGGCGCCGGACTTCCCCGCGTCCTCTTCCTGGACGACGAGGCCGATATCGTGGACGCCTTCGTGGTGGCCGCGCAGCTCTCGGGCATCGAGGCCAGGGGATTCGTCAACCCCCTGCACGCCCTGGAGTGCTTCCGGAAGGAATCCACCGCCTTCCGCGCCGTGATCACCGATTACACCATGCCCCAGATGAATTGCTCCGACTTCGTGGCCGCCCTGCGGGGGGTGCGGCCGGACATCCCCATCCATCTGTGCACCGGGAACGCCGAGCACGAAATCCAGCACGCCGCCGATCGGCTGGGCATCCGCTCAATCCTCTACAAGCCCTTCGATTTCGAGGCCCTGGAAGCCTTCCTGGTCGCCATCATGGGCTCCACGGGGTAGGGGGATGGGAGCGCCGCAACGTGTTATCCTCGCCCCGGCCGCGGCCCGCCTCGCCTTCGCGGCGGCGGTTCACCTGGCCTTGGCCGGCCCGCTCCCCGCCCAGACCGCGCGCGAGTACTCCATCAAGGCGTCCTTCATCTCCCGGTTCGTGGGCTTCATCCAGTGGCCGTCCGGCCGAGGGGCGCAGCGGGCGCTTCCCGAGCCTTTCGTCGTCTCCGTCCTCGGATCCGATCCCTTCCTCGGAGACCTCGAGAGGGCCTTCCGCGGGGCGGACCTGGGGGGCAGGAAGGTGATCGTCCGCAGGGCCGCGGACCTGGACGATCTCCCGGGGAGCAGGATCGTCTTCATCGCGAGGGGGGAGAAGGAGAGGCTGGACCGCGTGGTGAGCTGGGCGGAGGCGCACGGCGCCCTCACCATCGGGGACGGGGAGGGCTTCGCGGAGCGTGGGGTGATCATCAACTTCTACCTCCGGGACCAGAAGGTGCGCTTCGAAATCAACGTGTGGGCGGCGGAGAGGTGCGGCTTCCAAATCAGCTCCCTGCTGCTCAAGGTGGCCCGGATAGTGGAGGGCCGATGATCGATCCGCGGGCACGTTTCCGCAACCTCTCCATCAAGAACAAGCTGGTCTTCATCGTCCTGGCGGTCTCGGCCGCAATCCTCTTCCTGTCCGCGGCCCTGAGCCTCTTCCAGACCGTCGTCTCCGGGCACCAGCGCCTGCAGCGCAGCATGGCCGTGAACGCCAGGCTGCTGGGGGAGTATTGCGTGGTCCCCCTGTCCTTCGACGACAAGGAGGAGGCGGACCGGATGCTGTCCCACACCCAGTCCATACCCTGGCTGCGGCAGGCGGTGCTCTTCGACGCCTCGGGCAGGGCCTTCGCGAGCCACGGCCCGGGCGGCCTGGGCCCGGAAATCCCCGGCTGGGCGGAGGGGACGGCCGCCGACCGCCACGTATACGGCCGGAACACCCTGACCTACTTCCACCCCGTGGTCTACCGGGACCGCCGCCTGGGCACCCTGGTCCTCCAGGCCGGCACTGTGGGCCTCCGCAACGAGGCGCTGCGGCACGCAGGCCTCCTGGCCCTGATGTTCGCGCTCCTCATCCTGGTCACCTACGTCCTGGCCCTGAAGATGCAGCGGCTCATCTCCCGCCCCATCCTCGACCTGGCCGAGGCCACGAAGCGGGTTTCCGAGAAGGGGGATCTCTCCCAGCGGGTGAGCTGGGGCGGGCAGGACGAGATCGGCATCCTGTACGACGGCTACAACCGGATGCTGGAACAGCTGCAGGAGCGGCAGAAGGAGCGGGACAAGGCCGAGGAGGAGGCCCGCGTGCGCCAGCAGCAGCTCCTGCAGGCCGGAAAGCTGGTGACCCTCGGGACCCTGGTTTCAGGCGTGGCCCACGAGATCAACAACCCCAACGCCTATATCATGCTGAGCTCCTCCCTGGCCCTGAAGCAGTGGAAGGGGCTCCGCGACCGGAGCCAGGCGGACCCCGGCTTCACCGGGCCGTGGTCTGACCCCGAGGTCTTCCACCGGTTCGCCGACTTCCTCGAGAACATGTACCGGGGCTCCCAGCGGATCGACACCATCGTGAAGCGGCTCAAGGACTATTACCGCAAGGACCAGGCCCGGTCCAAGGTGCCGGTGGACATCAACGCGGTGGCCGAGAAGGCCATCGAGATCCTGGACGCCAAGATCCGCCTCGCGACGCACGACTTCCGCTTCCTGCGCGGGGAGGCGCTGCCGCCCGTGATGGGGAATTTCCAGGAGCTGGAGCAGGTGCTGATCAACCTCCTCGAGAACGCCTGCCAGGCGCTCCGGGATCCGGGCGGATCCATCCGGCTCCGGACAGCCCTCGCCGGGACGGGAAACCTGCTCGCCGCGAATCT
>CBILQL010000698.1:0-2865 GCA_966238865.1 uncultured bacterium | reverse complement strand
CGCTGCTGGCGTTCTCGGCCATCAAGAACAACGACCGCGTGGGGCTGCTCATCTTCACCTCGCAGGTGGAGATGTTCATCCCGCCCCAGAAGGGCAAGAAGCACGTGCTGCGGGTGATCCGCGAGCTGCTCTACTTCAAGCCCCGGGAGCGGGGCACCGACCTCTCCGGCGCCCTCGAGTACCTGAACAAGATCCTCAAGCGCAAGGCGGTGGTCTTCGTGGTCTCCGACTTCGCGACCGGCGACTTCGAGCGCCCCATCAAGATGCTGGCCCGCAAGCACGACGGCGTGGCCATCACCGTCTGGGACCCGCGCGAGAAGGAGATCCCGGACGTGGGCTTCATCGAGCTGGAGGACGCCGAGACCGGGGAGACCATCCTGGTGGACACCAGCGACGAGGAGTTCCGCAGGACCTTCAAGAAGGAGAGCCAGAAGGAGAGCTCCCAGCTCAAGCGCCTGTTCCGCCGCCTGCGCATCGACTTCGTGGAGATCCTCATCCAGCCCCGGTACGACGACACCATCGCGCCGCTGCTGGAATATTTCCGGAAGCGTTCGGCGAAGATCAGATGAAGGCGGAGGGGGAATCGGGAATGACGGCATCGCGAATCGGCAAACGGGAACCCGGGCTCCGCGCCCTGCGGCCGCTGGCCGCCGCCGCGCTCGCGGCCTGCCTGCTGGCGGCCTGCAAACCGGGCGGCTCCGCCTTCACCCGCGAGCAGTACCGCGCCGCCGCCACGGCCCTGCACCAGCAGCAGCTCTACCGCGAGGCCGTGGAGGTGTACGAGGACTACCTGCGCTCCCCGGTGATCCCGCCCGAGGACGTCCCCAAGGTCCTCTTCCAGATGGGCTCCATCTGGCAGGAGAACCTGATGGATCCGCGCCAGGCCTTCGCCAAGTACGCCCTGGTCAAGGCGCTCTACCCCGGCGAGACCTTCGGGGGGCAGCTCGGCAGGCGCATGGTGGCCTGCCTCGAGGCCATGGGCCGCAGCGTGGACGCCACCGCCGCGCGCGCCCGGCTCACCGACATCCGCCCGGATTCGGATCCGCGGGGCGCGGATTCGTCCGCCGGCTCCGCCGCCGAGGCCGGAGAACTGGCGGGCGACAAGGCGAATTTCGTGGTGGCGGAGCTGGAGGGCCGCAGGATCACCTTGGGCGAGATCGCCTCCCTGGTGGGCAAGCTTCCCGAATCCTCCCTGGAAACCAACCAGCTGGCGCGCGAATACGTGGCCCAGATCCTGGTGGCCGAAGCCGCCCGACGCAAAGGCCTGGCCGACCGGCCCGGGGTGCGCATGCGCATCGGCCAGTTCGAGAACCAGATCCTGGCCCAGGAGAACCTGAAGGAGGAGATCCGCGTCGCGCCGCCTTCCGGGAACGACCTCAAGTACTACTTCGAGGCCAACAAGGCGCGCTACCAGAGGACCCCGGAGGGGGCCGTCGATTCCTCCGTCACCTACGAGGCTGCGGCCGAGCGCGTGCTGGCCGATTGGTCCCGGGAGAAGCAGGCCGGCCAATACCAGGCCTACGTGGAGCGCCTGCTGCAAACCGCCAAGGTCCGTTTCTACAGCGCGCCGCAAGGCGCCGCCGCGGGCGCGCACGGCATCGCGGAGGGCGCCAAGGTCCCATGACGCGCGCCCTGTTCGTTTCCGCGGCCCGGTTCGCCCTGTGGGCGCTGTGCGCCCTGGGCGCCGCCCAAGGCGTCCCGGCCCAGGGCGCGCCGGCGGATCCGCCCTCCGGGACGGCCCCGGCGGGCACCGCTGCCCCGGCGCCGGCTCCCGCAGCGCCCCAGGCCCTGCCTGCCGGGCTCGACATCTCCTCCCAGGTGGACAAGTCCGAAATCACCATCGGCGACCGCATCGTCTACGAGATCAAGGTGGTCTACCCCGCCGAGGGGCGGGTGGAGCTGCCCTCCGTGCTCGGCAACCTGGGCTCGTTCGAGGTGAAGGACTACCAGGCGTCGGATCCCAAGCCGGCCGGCAACCTCAAGATCCAGACCTGGCGCTTCACCCTGTCCACCTTCACCGTGGGCGTCTACATGATCCCTCCCCAGGCGGTGGCCTGGCTGCCCCCAGGCGCGGTGCTGCCCGCCCCCGGGGACACGGCCGTGCCGGCGGGGCCCCGAGCGCTCGTCTTCCACACCCAGCCCATCGAGATCAAGGTGGTGCGCACCTCCCCGGAAACCGTCCAGGACATCGCCGACATCGCGCCCCTGGCAGCTATCGAGGATCCTCCTCCCTGGGCCGCCATCGGCCTGGGCGCCGCCCTGCTGGCCGCCCTGGCGGGACTGTTCTTCCGGCTCCGCCGGCGCAAGGCCGCCCCGGCGGCTGCCGCCAAGCCGCAGCTGCCGCCCTACGAGGAGGCCATGGAGCGCCTGGCCGGCCTCAACCCCGGCGCACTCATCCGCCAGAACCGGGCCCGCGAGCTGTGCTTCGATCTCTCCGAGGTCCTGCGGCGCTACGTCTCCCGTCGCTACCAGGTGGACGCCCTGGAGGCGACCACGACCGAGTTCCTGGCGCTGACCCCCAAGCTGCCGGTCAAGGCCGAGCTGCGCCAGTGGATCGGGAGCTTCTGCGAAGCCACCGACCTGGTCAAGTTCGCCGGCGCGCCGCTGCTGGAAAGCGACGGGGCCGGCCTCCTGGACGGCCTCAAGGACTTCCTCCGCCAGACGCGCCCGCGCGAGGACGAGGGCGCCGCCGCGCTTGAGGCCAAGGCGGCAGGCAAGGCCGGCGGCAAGGCGGGCCCCGTAGCCGGCGCGGGCGCCGGACCCGGAAACGGAGGCCGGAAGCCGTGATCCCCCATTTCCAGAATCCCTGGTTCCTGCTGGGGCTGCTCGCCATCCCCTTCCTGATCTGGGATTACCTGCACAAGA
>CBILQL010000697.1:0-2866 GCA_966238865.1 uncultured bacterium | reverse complement strand
GTGATCATGGCCCTGGTGACGACGGCGATGACGGGGCCGTTGCTGACCTTACTCAAGGTGGACGGCCGGATCCGCGATGAGAACACAGAGGTGCGGTAGAAAGCGGAAAGTTTTTATCCACCGGACCGCATCCACCCTACCTTGATAAAGGACTACCTTTTCCGAGGCGTAGTTTTTCATTTAAAAAATCGAGGGCACATGGATCGAATCAAAACTGGTTGTACTCCGGTATTGGGGGGAGTGCTCATAACCCTATTGACCCATTCTGCTCTCGGTGAAGAAATCACGGTCAACCGCATCCAGAAATCCTTTCCCCACGCTTTGCCCGGCAAGGCCGTGGTCCTGGAAAAGGTCTACGACACCAAGACCCAACGCGCCTCGCTGCACAGCGACCAGAGCTACATCCGGAACCCGGAAGATTTGGCATCATTGGAGACGGCCGAATTCCTGGCCGCCCGGAAAAGGATGGGGAACCTATCCCGATACCTCCATGACCGCGTCCAAGGTGCGAAAAATCAGGCTGAAATCCAGGTCCTGGTCTCCGTCAAACAGGCCGAAGGCATTCTCTATCCAAGCAAGTTCGAGTATCCGGAAGAGGAGCTCAAGATCCGTTTCCAGGCCATCAATACCCTGAAGCCGCCCGTCAGCGTGGAAACGATCCTGGCGCGATATGCCGTGACCCGCCTGGACCAGGGAAACGAGTCCAGCGCCATCCTCAAAGCCACCCCGGCCACCCTCAAGCGGATGGCTGCCGATCCGGACATCGCGTCAATCGATTACTACGAACCGCCGAAAACGGCCGGCACGCCTATCTGGAGCCTGGGAGCGTCCCTGGGCCAGGCCACCATCAACCTGAATACCCTGGCGCGATCGGCCTACTCCCATTCCCAGGCTCCGCTCCCGGGCAATCTGGCCAATGGCGTGCGCGCAGCCACGTTCGAAAACGGCTTGACGCCCGCCTTTCTCTCGGCGAACTGCCTGAACATCTCCCCGGCCTATTATGACCTCCTCTCCGGCCCAAACTACCACGCCTCCATCCACTCCCTCGGGACCTTCACCAACCTGGTGAATTCGGCGCCGGGAGCGTCCTTCTACCATCGTAAGTCCATGAGATATGATAGGCCCGAGGATCAAAATTTCATCATCGACAATGCCATTCGCACTGTCAGCCTGAGTGTAAAGGGTCCGGGCATCCATGATCCTACCCACATACAAAACAGGTATATCGATGACTTCGCATTCCGCCATCCCTATCCGGTTTTCAGCACGCCGACGGCCAACGACGGGTGGCTCCTGGTCCCGGAATGGGCAGCCTACAATGTCCTCAATGTCGGCAACGTCCAGGATTCGGCTTATGTCCGATTCAAGATTGACACGATCACCTGCGGAGGCGGAGCCACGCAAACCAGGAACCCCAAGCCCGTTCATGGGGGTTGTATCGACGGAGGAATTCCGCCCGATTGCACCGGGGATAGGGAAATGCCCTACCTGGTAGCGCCCGGTTACACGCCCTTCGGAAAAGCCTCCCACCCGTCTCCACCTTGCTACGAAATCGGCGTCATCGGGATGACCACACCCTGCATTTCACAAGGACAGAAGTGGGGCACGAGCATGTCCGCCCCTACCGTGAACGGCATAGCGGCCTCCCTGATGGGCCGCAATCCCTACCTGATCGGATATCCCGAGCTGGTGCGCGCCATTCTTCTCAACACGGCCCGGAACGTGCATGGCGCCGAGTGGAACCAGAGCCAGGATGGGAAGGACGGCGCGGGAGTGATACATGGACAGGATGCCATCGCCTTCGCCACCAATCTTCCCTCCGTCTCGCCGGGCAATTCTCCCGTCTCCAGGGGCTATTATTACTCGCTGTTGACACAATCCAATTTTGGGACGCCCCTATATTTCAATGTTGCGATTCCGAATCCCCGCCCCTCCGGCCAGCATCTCCGGGTAGTGCTGACATGGAACAGCATGCCGAGCCTGATTTGGTCCAGCAATATCCTACAGGACATAGACTTGTATGTAACGTCCTATTCGAATTTCCGCTATTCGTCCAGTTCGGACTCGAACATCGAGATTGTGGATTTTCCCGCCAGCGAGACGCCCGCCGGAACGACGGCGACCATCCAGGTGTACCCCGCCATCTGGCGGAGGGTCGACAACTCCCGGGTGAATTTTACCTATGTCGCTTTGACCTGGGGATTCGTAGCCAACCATGCGCAGTGAGAGAATGGACAGATGGAGGACAACCATGCCTAATTGGAACCATCGGCTGGCATTGGCCGCGGTCATACTCGGTGCGAAGGCAGGGGCTCAAGCCTGATGACATGGCCATTCAAAGGCCGGTCAACATCCGGAGCTGACTGAGCGGGTCGCTTTCAACCTTTCCGCACGAGAAGCAACTTTCCATCCCGAATCCGGACAGTATCCAGGCGCGCGACCGCCTTGTCGAACCCGTCCTTGTCCTCCACCCAATCCCGGGGATTGAGCTCGCCCTGCTTGGTCAGGGCGGTGGGCGGAGCGGCCTGGCCGTTCATCACCGCCGACACCGGATCGAGGATCAGTTTGCCCGGCTGCAGCTTCGGCCGGATGCGCACCTCGGAATTCAGGTAACCCTTGATGCGCATGAGCCGGATCAGCTTGCCGGCCGGCCCGGTCATCTCCTGGGCGGGGAGGCTGGTCCTGGCCAGGAGCAGGGTGTCCTCCAGCTCCAGGTGATAGTCCCATCCCAGGTCGCGAATCGTCCGGCTGGCGCGGATGAGGTGGTTCAGGTCGGTGGAGGACAGGGCCAGCGTATCAGCGCCGGGAGCCGCGAAAAAGCTCTTCAGGAGGTCCACCAGGCTGTCCTGGGCGGCCGACGATTCCG
>CBILQL010000696.1:0-2870 GCA_966238865.1 uncultured bacterium | reverse complement strand
GGCACGTTCCCTGGGGGGCCGCACCTTCAAGCTGAAGTTCGGCCATCGCGGCGCCAACCATCCCGTCAAGGACCTGCGAACCGGCAAGGTGGAGATCACCTCCCAGAACCACGGCTTCGCCGTGGATCCCAAGAGCCTGGACGAGGGCCAGGTCGAGATCACGCATCTCAACCTCAACGACAACACCGTGGCCGGACTCCGCCATCGCAAGCTGGCCGCCTATTCGGTGCAATACCATCCCGAAGCGTCGCCGGGCCCGCAGGACAGCCATTACCTGTTCGAGGAATTCCTGGGCGCCATCGAGGAGCATGCGAAGCAGAGCCCCGCGGAAGCCGGGTCGGCGGGAAAGCGGTAAGAAGTTTTTCGTTTCCCGTTGGGACATCCCCGACGAAAAACAAAAAACGGAAAGCAACCACACTGAGTCCCCGGAGTTCCTCCCTGTGCCCAAGCAAGTAGACACCTCCTCCATCGTGGCCGGCATCAACGCCGTGGAGGCCCTGCTGCGGGGTTCGCCGGGCAAGGTCAACCACCTGGTGCTGCTGCATGGCGGCAATCATCGCAAGCTGCACGAGCTGCAGAAGCTGGCCGTCAGCCGGAACATCCGCGTCCATCAATTGCCCAAGGCCCGCCTGGACGGCTGGTATTCGGGGCAGCACCAGGGCGTGCTCGCCTTCTGCAACAGCCGGCCCCTGGACGAATGGAGCGAGGTCAAGGCCGGCCTGCTCAAGTCCAAGTACGACGGCCTCGATCCCCTGGTGGTGGTGCCCGCCGCCATGGAGGATCCCCGCAATCTCGGCGCCTGCATCCGCTCCGCCGCCTGCCTGGGCGCCGACGCCGTGCTGGCCCACAACAAGGGCGGCGCCGGACTCACCCCGGCGGTGGCCAAGTCCGCGGCCGGAGCCCTCGAGCAGATCGCCATCAGCCAGGTGGGCGACATCGAGAAGGAGCTCATGGGACTGCGTGAGGCCGGCTTCGCGGTGGTTGGCCTGGATGCCGATGGCGAGGACATCCTGTCGGCGGATTTCTCGGGACCCCTGGTTCTGGTGGTGGGCGGCGAGGATCGCGGCATCCCGCCCCACGTCAAGCGCACCTGCACGCGCACGGTGCGCATCCCGATGTCCGGAGGCTCCCATAGCTACAACGCCAGCGTGGCCCTGTCCCTGGTCCTCTACGAGGCCTGCCGGCGGGACGAGTTCCAGCGGCTGGCCCGATCCCGCCCCAAACTCCACCAACTCCCCGAATAACCCGGGTCCTGCGGCGAGATCCGCCGGTCCCGGGATCCGCGGTCCGCAAATCCCGGACTTGAAGCATCTTGTGAGCTTTTGCCGCCTGCCCTTACAATCCGGCAGGAGTCGACCATGGCCGGATTGCCCGGGAAAAAGACCAAGACAATCAATATTACAGTGAAGCGCAAGCCCGGCAACTGGCTGAAGCGCGTGGGCATCCTCTCCGGCGTGCTATGGGCAGGCGCCATGGGCGCGGTGTTCGCCGTCAAGAACATGGACCTGTCCCCGTCCAACACCCACGAAAAGTCCGGGGGTCACGGAGAGGATACGGAGAAGGCCGAATTGTCCGGCGTCCCGGCGGCAGCCGCGCCTGCCGGCGGTTCCCACGCAGCGGCTCCGACGACGGGGCCGAAGAAGGCCGTAGACCAGGAGGCTCATCACCCGAACAAGCCTGCGGAGACCGGGCATGTGGAGAACGAGGACGCAAAGGCCGCGCAAGCCGCTCATAGCGGTTCCCCGGCAGCCCATGCGGAGGGCGGAGCGCATGCAGCCGATGGCTGCGAAGTCGGTTCCGAGCCCGCCGTGACGGGGCCGTCCTCCACGGAGGAACGCGACGCCCTGCGGGAGCTGGCCGAGATCCACGTCTCGCGCGGAGACCTGCAGAAAGCCCTCCGCCCTCTCCGGAGGCTGCTGGCGGAGCCCACCCAGGATGCGGCGTTGTTGTCCCTGGGAGCCGAGGCGTTCCACGGCACAGGGAATTTCCGCGAGGCCCTCGAGTCCGCCCGGAAGGCCTTGCGGTTCGCGGCCCCCGGCCGGGTCGACCTGGAGGTGATCGCCATCTTGTCCCAATACCGGCTGGGCCAGGTGGAGGCGGCCTTCCGCAGCGCCGAGGCGGCCCTCAAGCGGCACCACGAGGACGTGCATCTCTTAACCGCCGTCGGGACCATGGAAATCGAAATGGGCCCGGCCCATCCGCGGTTCGGGAAGTCCCTGGAGAAGGCCCTCAAGATCAAACCCGGGCATGTCCCGGCCCTGTATCAGCTGGGACGCAAGTCCCAGTTGCAAGGCGACTACAAGGATGCCGAGACCCTGTTCCGCAAGGTGGTGAAGAAAGAGCCCGGGAACGCGAAGGCCCATGGGCAGTTGGGCACCGCCCTGTACCATTTACGGAAGGAGGCGGAGGCGCGCAAGGAGTTCCAGGCGGCCCTGGCCCTCAACCCCAAGGATTACAATACCTGGTACAACCTCGGGGAGCTGTGCCTTGCGCGGGCGGCCCGGGAGAAGTCCGCGGAAAAAATCCGTCAATGGCGCGCCGAGGCCATGGGCGCCTACCTGAAATCGGTGGAATGGAACCCCGACCATGCCGAGGCCCATTTCCGCATCGGCGTCCTGCTCAATGGCAACGGCCAGTTCAAGGAGGCCATCCGGCACCTGGAGGCGGCGCGCAAGGTCGACGGGAGCCATGTGCCCACCTGGGTGCAGCTGGCCGTGGCCTATGAGAACCTGAAGCGGCCGGAACGCGCCAAAGCCTGCCTGGAGAAGGCCCTCGAGCTCGATCCGCGGGACAAGATCGTCCAATTCAAGCTCCGGCAGATGACCTGAAGGCCGGACACGGCAGTATTTTCCGCTTTCCGCCCGCCGGGA
>CBILQL010000695.1:0-2878 GCA_966238865.1 uncultured bacterium | reverse complement strand
CTGGCTGGCGGCCCGGCCCGCCTAGCGCCCGGCCGGCCCAATCGCGGGCCGCTGCTGCCACCCCAAGTCGTCCAGGAGACGCCTTCGGGGGTCCCGGTCTCGGCCTCGCTCCTTCGCCCCCGTTCTGTGCGGGTCACTTATGGCCCGGATATTCCCCGACGGAAGTGCTTGGAGGCCGGGTCCAGGTTTTTTTTATTGAGGTTGGTGCTGCCGGAAGGGTAAGGAAATCCGGCGTCCCCGCGATACCTGATTACCGATCGTGAAGGGTCCCCTCCCGCCGGGGACAGGGAGATGTCATGCCGTTCCCCAGGAAATCCCCGAATAGCGTCCCCGGAATCGACCATGTCTGCCCGTCCGCACCATGCGGCTCGTACCGGCCCGCCACCATGGGCCGCATCCGTGATGTGGCGGTCGCCCGGTCCGCTTCCACGGGCTGCGCCCTCCTGCTGGCGGCTCCCGCAAAGGGTTGCATCCGCCTGCTGGCGGCGGCCCTGATGGCACTGTCGTTCTCCGGCACCAGCGCCTTCGCCCAGTTCACCACGCCGGACTGCCCCGATTGGCAGATCGGCGACTTCAAATACGTGAAGCTCATCTCCCGCGCCACCGACAGCACCCTCCGGGAGCCCGTGCGCATGGCCTTCGACTACAGGGGCGGGGGCAAGTCCGACATCTATTTCGCCGAGCGCCACGGCAAGATCAAGCGCTGGGACGCGGTGGAGAACCGCGTCACCGTGCTCGGGGAGCTCGACGTCTTCAGCGACGACACCGCCAAGCCCTACAAGCTGCCCTTCGCCCGGGAAGCCGAGACCGGCATCAACGGCCTCGCGCTCGATCCGGACTTCAAGGAGAACGGCCACATCTGGGTGTTCTACTCCCCCTGGGAGGACACGGTCTTCCGCATCAGCCGGTTCACCATCGCGGACGGCAGGATGGACATGGCCTCGGAGAAGATCCTGTTCGACATCCCCGAGGGGCGCAAGCATGTCTCCACCATCACCATCGCCGGCGGCCCCCTGGAATTCGACGCCGACGGGAACCTCTGGATCGCCATCGGGGCCAATTCCGAGCAATGGCCGTCCATCGACGAGCGCATCCGCAAGCGCAGCGCCGAGGCCTCCTCCGCCAACCTCGCCGACCTGCGCGGTTCCATCCTGCGGGTGCGTCCCGACGGTTCCCCGCGGGGATACAGCATCCCGGAGGGGAATTTCGCCGAGTACTGGTCCGCCGAGTTCCGGAGGCGCGGGAACGGCGCGCTGGCGGACGAATACGCCGACACCTCCAAGGTGCGGCCCGAGATCTACGTGAAGGGCACGCGCAACCCCTATTCCATGAGCGTCGACCCGAAGACCGGCTGGGTGGTCTGGGGCGACTTCGGCCCGACCCAGGCCCAGGTGGAGGAGATCAACCTGCACAACCGCCCGGCCTACGCGGGCTATCCGTACTGGGCCGGACGGAACATCCTCGTCGTCGGGCACCTCGAACCGTGGGCCACCTCGACCCCGGATCCGGAAGCTCCCGTCAACAATTCCGTCTGGAACACCGGCCCCAAGGAGCTGCCTCCCGCCGAGCCCGCCATGATCGCCTTCTCCCACGAGGAGCCCAACGGCGCCCTGCTCCGCGACGGCTATCCCACTTCCGGGCCCATCTACCGCTACGACCCCGATCTCGATTCCCCCGCGAAGTTCCCGCCCCATTTCGACGGAGCCTGGATGGTGACCGGCCGGATTGGCGGGTTGCGCCTGTTCAAGATCAACGCCGCCGGGGACGGATTGACCGATTCAGCCATCTTCAAGGGGGCCGGCGAGCCGACCGTCGAATGGAACCGGCCCATCGATCTCAAGCAGGGGCCGGACGGCGCCATCTACATGCTCGAGTACCACGGCTACCACCAGACCACCACCCTCACCCATATCGGGCGCTACGAGTACCATGGGACCTGCCATCCCGGCGCGCCGATAGCTGTCCGCCCGAAGCGGCCGGGCCAGCCCCGGGACACCCGGGTCCGATTTGCCGCGGGAACGGTGCGCGTGGAGCAGCCGGGCCGGCACGTCCTGCGCATCAGCGACCTGCGCGGCCGGGAGGTCTTCTCGGCGTCCGGCAGCGGGCCCCGGGAATACCCGCTGGACCTGGCGGGCAAGGGAAAAGGCCTGTTCCTGGTCACCCTCGAGCCCGGCGGAGGGTCCTGGATGATCCCGGGCCTGTGACTTCCCGGCACCCCGGGCTGCCGCTAGCCGGGAAGGTGCCGAATTCCTAAATTTGCGCCCATCAAGCCCCTGGAGCGCATATGCAACGAGTCGATGTGAAAGCCGTCTACGAAGGTCTCGGAGCCAGGCACGCCCATGCCCGCAAGGTCATCGGCAAGCCCCTGACCCTGGCGGAGAAGATCATCTGGTCCCACCTGGACGACGCCAACCAGGGCAAGCTGGAGCGCGGGAAGTCCTTCGTGCTGCTGCGCCCGGACCGGGTGGCCATGCAGGACGCCACCGCCCAGATGGCCATCCTCCAGTTCATGCAGGCCCGCAAGCCCAAGACCGCCGTGCCGACCACGGTGCACTGCGACCACCTGATCATCGCCCGCGAAGGCGCCGCCAAGGACGTGGACATCGCGAACCACGAGAACAAGGAGGTCTTCGACTTCCTCTCCTCCGCCGCGAACAAGTTCGGCATGGGCTTCTGGAAGCCCGGCAGCGGCATCATCCACCAGGTGGTGCTGGAGAACTACGCCTTCCCCGGCGGCATGATGAGCGGCACCGACTCCCACACCCCCAACGCCGGCGGCCTCGGCATGATGGCCGTGGGCGTGGGCGGCTCCGACGCCGTGGACGTCATGGTCGGCATGCCCTGGGAGGTGCTCTATCCCAAGGTGCTGGGCGTGAAG
>CBILQL010000694.1:0-2879 GCA_966238865.1 uncultured bacterium | reverse complement strand
CGTTCCGTGGAAGCAGGTGTTCCATCCATGGTCACGCAAATGGGACTCGATGGCTTCCCAGGCGCCGCGATGCTTGATGGGCTCCCAGACCAGAACCTTCCCGGAGCCGGCCAGATAAGGCTTCCACGGTTCCAGCTTCGGTCCGAATCCATAGAGCTGCGCCACGAGCCGGACACGTTCCCCGGGGAGCAGATCGGGATCGGCCAAGGCGCCCTGATCATCCGAATTCAACTCGCCCAGGCTGTCCAGACATAGGATGCGATCGAAGGCCCCTTCCGGCGGAATCCGGGGGATGGGGTGGGGAAGCACCGCGAAACCCATGGACTGGAGATAGTCGCGCACCTCCCGGCACGGGTCTTGCGCTACGTACCGCCTCGGATGCCCATGCTTGAGCAAAACCGTTCCGGGAATCCCGGATCCCGCCCCCACGTCCAGCAGGGAGAGGCCGGAAGGGAGGATGGGCACCAGGGCGTTCAGGATGTTTTCCAGGCGCTGGAACCGGAAGCTGTTGATCTCGTGGGAGATGCCGCGGGAGAAGACGAAACCGTAGAAGCGGTTCAGGGTGTCTTCGCTGACGTATTCGACGAAGTTGCGATGGTGCTTCAGGAAGGCGGCCCGGTCCGCCTGGGGAAGCTTCTCCTTGGCCGCCGCCACCGCTTCGTCCCAGGTCCTCGGCACGAGGCCCAGGGCCAGCAATTCTTCCCGGACCTCCATGCAGGGCGTAGTTTAGTTTATTTATCCCGGCGGGACCACCCGACGGGCCCCCTCGGGACCACCCGACGGGTCGCGGGCGTGCCCAGGGCCCCCAAACCATGGTATCCTCTTCGGCAGACGCGAATTTGTTCTAAATTTTGAAAGAACCCAACATGCAGAAATCCAAGAGCAAGCCCATCGTCAGCGCCCCGGCCACCAACGGGAACGGGAGCGCGCCCGATATCAAGCAGGCCAAGGAGCTCTTCCAGGCCGCCTTCTTCCGCCACCTGCAGATGTCCCTGGGCAAGGACAAGTACAGCGCCACCGCCTACGACAAGTACCTGGCGGTGGCCTACGCCGTGCGCGACAAGCTCATCGAGCGCTGGATCCAGACCCAGCACACCTACTACCGCCAGGACGTGAAGCGCATCTACTACCTGTCGATGGAATTCCTCATGGGGCGCGCCCTGGGCAACGCCATCCTCAACCTCGGCATGGAGGAGGTGGTGGAGCAGGCCCTGTACGACCTGAGCCTCGACATGGAGGAGATCCGCAACATGGAGCTGGAGGCCGGCCTCGGCAACGGCGGCCTCGGCCGCCTCGCCGCCTGCTTCCTGGACTCCATGGCCACCCTGCAGCTCCCCGCCTACGGCTACGGCATCCGCTACGATTACGGGATGTTCCACCAGACCATCAAGAACGGGTTCCAGCACGAGAACCCCGACAATTGGCTGCGCCTGACCAATGCCTGGGAAATCGCCCGGCCCGAATACACGGTCACCATCCAGTTCAAGGGCCGCGTCGTCACGCGCAAGAACCCGCAAGGGAACGTGGTCTTCGAATGGGTGGATACCGAAGACGTGCTCGCCTGCCCGTACGATACGCCCATCCCGGGTTACGGCAACAATACCGTCAACACCCTGCGCCTCTGGTCCGCCAAGTCGGCGGACGAATTCGGCCTGCATTACTTCAACAGCGGCGATTACCTCGAGGCCAGCAAGGACATCGCACTGGCGGAGAGCATCTCCAAGGTGCTCTATCCCAACGACTCGTCCATGAACGGCAAGGAGCTGCGCCTCAAGCAGCAGTACTTCCTGTGCGCGGCCACCCTGGCGGACCTCATCCGCCGCCACAAGAAGTACCACAAGGACTGCAGCCAGCTCGCCGACAAGGTGAGCCTGCAGCTCAACGACACCCACCCCACCATCGCCATCCCCGAGCTGATGCGCATCCTGGTGGACCTGGAGGGCTTCTCCTGGGAGCATGCCTGGGAGATCACCAACCGCGCCTTCGCCTACACCAACCACACCCTGCTGCCCGAGGCGCTGGAGAAATGGTCCGTCGACCTGCTCGGGCGCCTGCTGCCGCGCCACCTCCAGATCATCTTCGAGATCAACTACCGCTTCCTCAAGCAGGTGTCCTGGAAATACCCCGGCGACGTGGAGCGCCTGAAGCGGATGTCCCTGATCGAGGAGGGCGAGCACCGCGCGGTGCGCATGGCCTACCTGGCGATAGTGGGGAGCCACAGCGTCAACGGCGTGGCCCAGCTGCACACCGACCTGCTCAAGAGCCTGGTGGTCAGGGACTTCAACGATCTCTCCCCGCAGAAGTTCAACAACAAGACCAACGGCATCACGCCCCGCCGCTGGCTGAAGAAGGCCAACAAGGGCCTGTCCGCGCTCATCACCGAGGCCATCGGCGACGGCTGGGTGAAGGACTTCTCCCAGATCCGGAAGCTGGAGGCCTTCGCCGACGACGGCCAGTTCGCGAAGCAGTGGCGCGAGGTGAAGGCGGAGAACAAGCGGCGCCTGGCCGACCACCTGCGCCTCGCCCAGGACGTGGAGGTGAACCCCGCCACCCTGTTCGACGTGCAGATCAAGCGCATCCACGAGTACAAGCGCCAGCTGCTCAACATCCTGCACATCATCCACCTGTACAACGAGATCAAGGGCGGGCGCGCCGCCGGCATGGTGCCGCGCACCTTCATCTTCGGCGGCAAGGCCGCGCCCGGCTATTTCATGGCCAAGCTGAGCATCAAGCTGGCCAACGCCGTCGGCGACGTGGTCAATTCCGATCCCGACACCAACCAGCTGCTCAGGGTGCTCTTCCTGCAGGACTACCGCGTGAGCCTGGCGGAGAAGATCTTCCCCGCCAGCGACCTCTCGGAGCAGATCTCCACCGCGGGC
>CBILQL010000693.1:0-2887 GCA_966238865.1 uncultured bacterium | reverse complement strand
GCGCCTTCCAGCTCCACGTTGGCGGTCTCCAGGGTGAGCTGCCCGCCCTTGGGCATCGCGTCCCGGGCGTTCAGGGAGAGGTTGAGGATCACCTGCTCGATCTGCCCCGGATCCACCCAGACGTCCCCGAGATTCGGCTCCAGGATGGTGACCAGCTCCACGGAGCTTCCGATGACGCGCCGGATCATGGAGTCCATGTCCCCGACCGCCCGGTTCAGGTTGATCACCTTGGGGCTCAGCACCTGCCGCCGGCTGAAGGCCAGCAGCTGGCGCGTCAGGGTCGCGGCCCGGTCCGCGGCCCGGCGGATCTCCTCCAGGCTCTTGCGGTCCTCGGCGGGCCCATGGCGCCATTCCTTGTCGGGGGCGGTGAGCAGCAGCTCGGAGTAGCCGGTGATGGCGGTGAGCAGGTTGTTGAAGTCGTGGGCCACGCCGCCGGCCAGCCGCCCGATGGCCTCCATCTTGCGCGAGTGGCGGAGCTGCTCCTCGCTGCGCCGCAGCGCGTCCTCGGCGCGCTTGCGATCGGTGACGTTGATGGCCACCCCGATCACCCCCGCAACCTCGCCGTAGCCTTCGATGACGGGGCTGTAATAGGTCTCGAACCACAAGGATCCGATCTGCACCGCGGACGCGAATTCCTCCCCGGACAGGGCGCGTTTCACGTTGAGGGCGAGCTGCGGGGCGTCGCGGTGCAGGTCGAAGGCCGACTTGCCCTGGTTCTCGCTGGGCTTGAGGCCCAGGGACTCCAGGCCCCGCCCCTCGAACAGGGTGTACACGCCCTTGCGGTCCAGGGCGAAGAGGATGAGCGGTGCGTTGGAGACCACGGTGCGGAGATGCTCCTTGCTGCGGCGCAGATCCTCCTCGGCGCGGCGCAGCTCGGTGACGTCCAGGGCGATGCCCATGGCGCCCTCGTTCCGCCCCGGCCCGCCCAGGGGCCGCAGGCGCACCTCGAACAGGCTTCCGGCCACCTCCAGCGTCTCGTCCACGGACGCGCCGTCCAGGGCGCGCCGGATGGCCGGCTGCAGGCCGCGCAGGCGGACGGACCGGTTTCCCTGGGCCTGGGAACCCGCCGGGCCCTCGGCCGGCAGGGCCTCCTGGCCCTCCAGCTCCCCGGGCCGCAGCCCCATGGCTTCCAGGGCCTTGCCCTCGGCCAGGGTGAAGCGCCCTACCTTGTCGAGGGCGAAGAAAGCCACCGGGGACTGGGAGATGAGGGCGCGCAGGGACTCCTCGCTCCGGCGGAGGGCGCTCTCGCTGCGGCGCAGGCCGGCCTCGCGCGCCTTGCGTTCGCCGATGTCCCGGATCTCCAGGAGACGGCAGGGCCTCCCCCGCCATGGGAACGGGAACGATGCGGACTCCACCTCGACGATGCCGCCGTCCTGCCGCTGCAGGCGGGCCTCGAAAGCCGGCACCACCGCCGCCTCGGAGGCCCCCAGGGAGGCGCGCAGGTCGCCGGTACGGGGCTCCCCTTCGCCGCCCCACTCCTCGCCGGCTTCCGCATCGGACGCGGTTCCCGCGGACAGCTGGGACGCAGCCGCCAGCAGGGAGAGGTCCTGTCCGACGAGACCGCCCCGCCGCACCCCGGCGAGTGCCTCCAGGGCGGCATTGGCGGACACGATGCGTCCGCCCTCCAGCAGGGCCATGCCGACCGGCGCGGACGCGAAGGCGTTGCGGAATTCGTCTTCCGGTGAGGGCGACTCCTCTTCCGAGACGTCCCCGAGGTCCCGGTCGGAGTCTTCAATCCGGGAAGCGCCTCGGAAGGAGATGGCCAGCAGCCAACCGGCAGCCAGGTAGGCGGCCCCGGCCAGGAGCCCGTTCAGGAGCAGCGGGATATGGCTTTGCAGGGGTTGGCGGCCGTCGCCTTCGTGGAATTCTCCCGGGTAGACCTGCAGGGCGGTGAGGAAAATCCCCAGCCCGAAGAGCAGCAGCGCGGCCACGAGCGCCACCGGCCTTCCGTGGGCATGGGCGGGAGGAATGGCCCTCTCGTCTTCCTCCGGACCCCGTCCCATCCCGCCTGCCCCTCCCATTGACGCCGGGCCCGGCCCGCCCGTCGCTATCGGACTCCCGACTTCCCCGGGTCAGTCCCGCCGAACGGGACATCTATATAAGAATTTCGCCCGGGGAACTCCATGGAAATCCCGCTCCATGCTTTGTGAGAGCAGTTCCACTTCAAACTGATTTCCGATTCCGGAACCGATGCCCGGGTCCGCTTGGGGAAAAAAAATTTTTGCCGGGGGCCGCACAAGGGCCGCGATCCGGGAAACCCGTCAGGCGTTCTGGTGGGCGCCTTCGAGCACCAGGCGGACCTTCTCGACGAGATCCTTCGGCGAAAAGGGCTTGGGAAGGAAGGAAGCGCGCTGATCCTCCACCTCCTGCTGGACCATGGCGTTGTTCGTGTACCCGGAGATGTACAGCACCAGGATGTCGGGCCGCAGCAGCCGCATGCACTTGGCCAGCTCGCAGCCGTTCATGTAGGGGTCCATGCGCACGTCGGTGAGCAGCAGGTTGACCGAATCCTTGTGGTTGTCCATGAGCAGCAGGGCTTCGTCGCTGTGCTGGGCCTTCAGCACCCGGTACCCGTCGCTTTCGAGGACCAGGGCCGCCAGGTTGCGGATGGCATCCTCATCATCGACGACAAGGATGGTCTTTTTGGAATCGGGCATGCGGTCTACCACAAATGCGGAACGAAAAATCCCGGGGTCTGACTACTAAGCTACGATAATTCCAAAGCGCCGCCTAAGCGATTCCAGGCCCTCCTCCCGTCGCCGCAAACCTATTGCATTCCCCAGCGACACCCTCCGGCGGGACGGACAGGGGATCATCTGTGCACCATGGATGGCGCTCCTGCGGCGCCGTCGCAGGCGCTCCCCGGTCATCCGAATCCGAGTACATT
>CBILQL010000692.1:0-2889 GCA_966238865.1 uncultured bacterium | reverse complement strand
GACGCGGCCTATCTAGAGCAGGCGCAGGACACGGCCGACGCCGCGATCTCCTGGTACGGCGCGAACGGCTATCAGGGACAGCCCGCCATCTTCGTGGCGATCTTCTTCCGCAATCTGCTCCAGCTCGCGGCTACCACGGGCGACGTGGCGTACCGCTCGGCGATGGAAGCGTATGCCGACGCTGCCTGGAACAATCCGAAGATCCGCGTGAACGGCTACAGCTCGGCCCGCAACCAGGACGCCTTCCAGCTGGAGAGCACCTTCTTCACCCAGGCGTCCCAGTCCGCCTGCCTCGACGGCGTCGCCGGCATACCCGGCTCGATTCAGCAGGCCTCCGCGATCATCGACGGCAACGGCAACGTGATCATCAATCGCGTGCTCTGATCCCTGCGCCTCCCCCGGCGACGGGGGAGGCCTTCCTTTCCTTTCAAAATTTTCCAGCAACACCTTCGAGGACACGTCATGACAATGGAAATACGCCGCCTGCGGTGGACCGCCGCGCTGGCCTGCCTGGGAATCCTGGCCTCACTCCCCGCCCCGTCCGCGGCCGCCGATCCGAACCCCGACGGGAAGTCCGCCGAGGACGAACGCAAGGCCGAGGAGAACAACCGCCGCATCGAGGCCCGCCTGGAGCGCGAACGGCAGGAGGAGGCCCGCCGGTACGCGCGGATCCAGGACATGCTCCGGGTCCAGGCCGACCCCGCCGGCTGCGTGGCGGTCCATAACCGGGAGGGCGGCTGCCTGGTCTCGGTCTCCGCGTTCAACACCTTCGCGGGCACGGTGGAGCCCGACGGCGCCATGGACGGCGATCGCCTGCGCACCGTGCGCCTCGCCATGCTCCGCGAACTCCTGCGCGAAGCCTACCTCGCGGACAGGCTCCAGGCCACCGGCCTGGGCAAGGAAGTGTCCGAGAAAGGCATGGTCGAAGAGGCCCAGGTGTGGGCCAATGCCGCCAAGATCGTGGGCCATGAGAGGCTCCGCGGCCTGTACGCGCTGTTCGGGGAATTCTTCGCGCGCCGGGAGGACAGGACCTACGAGGTGATGGCCTCGACCGATTCCCTGCTGCTGGATTCATTGCGCCGGTCGGCCCAGCCCGCCGCCGGCGCTCCGAACCGCGCCGCTTCGCTGCCCTGGGCCGTCGTGGCCGATTCCCTGCTGCCCTCCCCCCTGGCCGATTCCGGCAAGGCGCTGCGGAAATGGCAGGTATCCCGGGTGCTCCGCTGGAACGGCGGGTTCGCCGTGATCCGTCCCTCCGACATCCGCGTCACGCCCGCCGTCTCCTACCAGGACGCCATCCCCGTCCTGGTAGGACTGGCCAACTTCCACCCCGCGGATTCCGCCCGGGCCGTCCAGGAGGCGCAGGCCTACTACCAGGCCCATCCCGCGGAATACGCCGCCCCTGACACCTTGGTCGCCGAGGTGCGGCTGCACCCGGGCATGGAGCCGGACTCCTCCCTGGACCGCCGCGCCGCCAAGACCTCGCGCATGGCCAGCGTCGACCTGCCCGTCGACGCCAGGCGCTGGCTGGAAGGCCGCGACTCGTTGCGCGCGGGTCGCAGCTACGGACCGGAATACCGCGGCCTCGGCGTCTGGACCTTCAAGCTCCTGGAAAAGAAAAAAGGCAAGGGAGCGGCCGGCTTCGAAGCGGTACGGAGCGCGCTGATGGCGCGGCTCGCGAAGGAACGCATGGCCTCGTCGCTGGGACTGGCCGCCCTGGATCTGCAGCGCAAGCGCCGCGACCGCGGCATGCGCATCTTCGAGGCGCTGCTGGATCAGCGCTTCGGGCCCACCCCGGAGGAAATCGGCAAGCTGGCCGCCACCGGTCCCGCCGCCCTGGGCATCCCCGCGAACACTCCCGCGAACCAGGTCAAGGAGGACACGGAATCCATGGCCAAGCTGCGCCTCCTCCAGGAGAAGCGCGACCAGGGCTTCGCCGCCTGGCTGGAGGGCTCGGTGACCCTGAACGGGATCTGAGCCTTACCGGCCGTCTTCAAGAGGTCCATCAGGGCGGGCGCCAATCCGGAGGTCGGCCTCGACAATCCTATCTTTGAGTCCGCTCAGAAAGGATTGCCATGGGCATCGCGAAGGACAAGCTGACCGAGGAGCAGAAGCGCGAGGTCGAGCAGCTGCGGCAGTTCGTCTCCCGCAACCGGCTCACGGCCCGCATCAACAGCACCCAATGGCGGGCCGCCATCGACGCGGTGGCGGGCGTGCAGGGCTATTTACCGGCCTACCGTCTCAAGAAGGTCACCGACGTCGCGGACCCGCCCGCCGAGGCCTGGCAGGAGGGTTTTCCCGCCGGGCTTCCCCTGTACAACGCCATCGAATGGCTGGAGCTGAAGGGCATGGTCGAGGTGCCGGGGGCCGGCAAGCCCCGGGACCGGCGCAGGGATTTCCGCGTGGCCTTGAAGCAGGCCCTGGACGCGGCGCGCATCCCCGTCGCCGAAGTCCCCGGCGGAATCCGCATCCTGGCCTATGAGCGCGCGGCGCGGAAGTGATCCGAGGCGGAGCAGCGGCGGCCACTCCAGGCGCAGCGCCGAGCCCAGATCAGGTAGGAGGCGGGGTTACCCCCGCCGTCCCCCTACACCACCGGACATGCGGTTCCGCATCCGGCGGTTTGGGAAGATTGACGGTGCTTAATCCAATGGTCTACCAGCGAGAGCAATCCCAGTCCGTCGAAGTAGGCTTTCGGCAGGGCGCTGTTCATATGGGCAGCACCCGCGTTCCACCAGGGGCCACGACCGTTCCCGACACATTTCCATGCCCGTTCCGACTGTACCCCTAGATGCACCAGGTTCCGATAAAGGGCGACCCGCCTTCCCCATTGCCGCCATAGGACGACACGGAGTTTCCGGCGTATCCACCCATCCAGAGTTTCCAGGGGACCCC
>CBILQL010000691.1:0-2889 GCA_966238865.1 uncultured bacterium | reverse complement strand
GCCCGGAGGCCCTCCTCTACGGGGTGATGAAGCTCCAGGAGCTCATCCGCAAGGGCGGCCGCCGGGCCGGCATGCATCCCCGCCCCCTCTATAAGGCCCCCATGGCGGACGTGATCACCGAATGCCAGGCCAAGTGGGACGAGCAGGAGAAGAAGAAGCAGGAGGAGATGAAGGAGGCGCAGGAGCGCTTCAAGGCCGAGAATCCGGACTACAAGGGCGTGGTCATCAAGCGGGTGGCCGCTCCCAAGTTCGACGAGGTGGCGCGGGTCCCGAGGCCGGAGCGCGGCCTGCCCGCCGCCGATCTCTGGGCGCGCGTGGAGCGGCGCTTCCCGCCGGCCACCGTGTTCGGCCTGCCCCAGCCGGCCGCTCCGAAGCCGGCGGCCCCTGCCTCCAAGGCGCCGGACGCCCCCAAGCCGGCGCCGGCCGCTCCGGCTTCCGCGGATGATCCCGCCAAGGCCACCGCCGCGGCCCCCGCCTCCCCTGGGACGGCCCTCGGAGCGGCCCCGGAAACCCAGGGTCCCACGCCGGTTACCCCGGAGCCGCCGTCGGCCGATGTCCCCGTGGCCGCCGCTGCGGCGCCCGCGGCCTCAGTGCCCGCGGCTCCTCCGGCCCCGCCGCCCCCGCCCCCTCCGCCGACCGTCGCCGAGCGCATCGTTGCCCAGGGGCCCGAATACGTCCTCGACGTGGCCGTGCCGCGCGCCGACTACCTGCCGCTGGTGCGCTTCCTCAAGGAGGATCCGGCCCTGCGCCTCGACTTCCTCATCGAGCTCACCGCCGTGGACTGGAAGGATCGCTTCGACGTGGTCGTGCACCTCCTCTCCCTGGAGCACGGCCACAAGCTGTTCCTGCGCTGCGCCCTGCCCCGGGAGGAGCATCCCGAGATAGAAACCCTCAGCGGCCTGTTCCCCGGCGCGAACTGGCACGAGCGCGAGGCCTACGACTTCTTCGGCATCCGCTTCGCGGGCCATCCGGACCTGAGGCGCATCTTCCTCGAGGACGATTTCCCCGGGCATCCCCTGCGCAAGGACTTCGAGGATCCCACCCGCGTCGTGAAGAGGCCCTATTGATGGCGGGGGAGGGGATGGCGGAAGGGCGGGGCACCGGGGGCGCGGCCGGAACCGCGGCGGCGGGCCCGGCGACGGCGGGAGGGTTCAAGCTTCCTCCCGGCTTCACCGTGCGCGAGACCGGGGTGGAGGGGACCCAGGAATACTTCCTCAACATGGGACCCCAGCATCCCAGCACCCACGGCGTGCTCAAGCTGGTGGTGCGCCTGGACGGGGAGACCGTCCGGGAGGTGGTGCCGCACCTGGGCTTCATCCACCGCGCCATCGAGAAGATGGGCGAGAACGAGACCTTCGTGCAGTACATCCACCTCACGGACCGGATGGACTACCTCTCCAGCCACATCAACAACCTGTGCGTGTGCCTGGCCGTCGAGAAGGCCATGGGCATCGGGGTGCCGGAGCGCGCGGAATACATCCGCGTCATGGTCTCGGAGCTGCAGCGCATCCAGAGCCACCTGCTGTGGTGGGGCGCCTTCGGGATGGACCTGGGGGCCGTTTCCGCCTTCCTGTACGGCTTCAAGGAGCGGGAGAAGATCACGGCCCTGTTCGAGGAGCTGTGCGGCGCGCGGCTCACCATGAACTTCTTCCGGCCGGGCGGTTCGAACGCCGACGTGCCCGCGGACTTCGTCAAGCGGGTGCTGGGCATCGTCGAGGACATGAAGTTCACCCTGGACGAATTCGACGCGCTCCTGTCCAACAACCTCATCATGCGGGAGCGGACCCGGGGCGTGGGGGTGCTGACGCGGGAGCAGGCCGTCGGCTACGGCTGCTCGGGGCCGGTGGCCAGGGCCTCGGGAGTGGACTTCGACGTGCGCAAGCACCAGCCCTACTCGATCTACGATCGCTTCGGGTTCGACGTGCCCCTGGGACGGGCCGGCGACTGCTTCGACCGCTACCTGGTGCGCATGGAGGAGATGCGCCAGAGCCTGCGCATCCTGGAGCAGGCCGCGGCTGGATTCCCAGCCGGCCAGCACCGCTCCAAGGAGAAGCCGAGCTACAAGGTTCCCGCCGGATCCTATTTCGCCGCGGTGGAGACGGCCCGGGGCATGCATTGCACCTACATGGTGTCGGACAACTCCTTCAAGCCCTACCGGATCAAGAGCCGCAGCCCGGGCTTCTCCAACCTCGCGGCCCTGAACGAGATGGCCGCGGGCGGCAAGATCGCCGACCTGGTGGCCATCCTCTCCACCCTGGACCTGATCATCCCGGACATCGACAGGTGAAGGCCTACCCGGAAACCCATCCCCTCGGCGACTTCATCCGCGAGCAGCTGCCGCCCCTGCCCGCCGCCCTCGTCAACGGCCTCATCGCGGTCGCTTCCATCGCCGCCCTGGTCACCGTGGCGGCCATCGTCCTCATATGGGTGGAGCGCAAGGTCTGCGCCCGCATCCAGGCGCGGCTGGGCCCCACCCGGGTCGGGCCCTTCGGACTGCTGCAGCCCGTCGCCGACGCGGTCAAGCTGCTGCTCAAGGAGAACCTCCGCCCACGGTCGGTGGACTCCCTGGCCTATTTCCTGGCTCCGCTCCTGCCCATCACCGGTTCCTTCCTGGTCCTGGCGGTGATGCCCTTCGACTCCAACCTGCAGGTGGTGGATCCGGAGGCCGGCGTGATGTACCTGGCGGCGGTGTCCGGCCTGGGCATCCTGGGCGTGCTCATCGGCGGATGGGGGTCCAACAACAAGTATTCACTGCTCGGGTCCATGCGCTCCGGGGCACAGTTGTTCTCCTACGAGCTGTCCATGGTGCTGTGCATGCTGCTGGTGGTGATGGCCAGCGGCACGGGATCCCTGCGCGACATCGTCCTCTCCCAGCGGGGCGACGTCCTC
>CBILQL010000690.1:0-2892 GCA_966238865.1 uncultured bacterium | reverse complement strand
AAGGTTGAGACGTAGCGGTGGATTTCCAGCGCGATGAGCAGTTTGATCATGTCGTCCTTCGAAATGGCGAAGTCGCGATCGGGCCTGCCCTTGAGGAAGGGGATCTTGTCCTTGATGGCCTCATGGCGGGAGACGTGCTTCATAACCCTCACTCCTTCTTTCCTGAAGTCTCGTTTTTGAGCTTGCGCTGCGGGGCAACCATGCAGGACACGTCAGCCACCCCAGCACAAAACCCTTCGGGACGACCCTTCCTTAAATTACTCGGTATGATCGTGAAAAGCTTTAGCATTTATTCGGTCTTTTTTGGTCCTTTGGGTTCCCGATCCATTGTCGTACATCCCGAGCCATGTTTCCAGCCCCTTCGCGTCAGATATGCGTCAATCATCGCCGGAACGTTGACCGCCTGAGGAAAGATTTTTAACCTTTTTTGCGACGTTGGGATGTCGTCCAATGGCAGGACTCCAGATTCTGGATCTGGTTATCGAGGTTCGAATCCTTGCATCCCAACCACTTTCACCCTTCGTCTCTCTCCCCTAGCTAATTACCCTCCGGAAACCAGGCACCTGGGATATCCTCGGGTACCCAGTCGCACCTGTAAACAAGCCTAACCGGAAATTACGTGGTATGATGGAAGCAGCCCGGGCTGTTTCCATCCCAGGTCGAAAGGGATTTCGGCGAGTGGATACCATGGCCTCGGCCTTGTGGGATCTCTACGAGAACCAGAAGCTTAAGGGTCTCGCGGCCGCCATGCGGCAAACCCTTCTCAAAATCGAGAAGGCCGGACACGCCGATGCGCGCTGGTTCAATGCCATGGGGGAGCTCGCCCTTTCGGAGCGCCAGCACGGCACCGCCGTCCGCTTCTTCCAGCAGGCCCTAGACGAGGACGGCAAGCCGGAATACGAGCTCAACCTCGCCAATGCCCTGTTCTATGCCGATGATGTCCCGGGGGCGAAGCGGGTGTTGCAAGCCTTCCTGGACAAGTATCCCGGCGACATCCACGGCCTCGTAAACCTGGCCAACTGCTTTCTCAAACTGGGTGAGCTGCAAAACGCCAAGTCATTGTGCCTTAAAGGATTGGAAAAGAAGGCGTCGCCCGCGCCGCTGTGGAATTGCCTGGGCCAGGTGGCCTACCTGGAAGGCGATCTCGCGCGCGCCTACGATTGCTTCGATCGCGCCTACGGGGATTCCCCCGACTACGTCGACGCCCTGTTCAACCGCGCCAACCTGGCCTATCGGCTGGAGCGCGTCGACGAGGCGCTGCGCGATCTGGAACTGTGCACGCGCAAGGACGAGAACTTCGAAGCCGCCTTCCTGAACGCCGCGGTGATCCACCTGGAGCGGGGGGACGCCTCGAAGGGCAAGGCCTGCCTGACGCGCGTCCTGAGGCTCAACCCGAAATCGCTCGACGCCCACCATCTCATGGGCCGCATGCATCTCCTGGCCAAGGATTTCCGCCCGGCCCGGGACGCCTTCCGGGAGGCGCTGCGCCTGGATGGAGATCATGCCGCCACCCTGCTCGCCATGGCCCGCCTGCACCTCCAGGAAAGCGAGAACGAAGAGGCCCGCGCCCTGCTCAAGCGGCTACTGGCCAGGCCCGCCCTGGACAGGGAGGAGGAGAGCGCCGTGCTCTCCATGCTGCTCGAGCTGAACGAGCACTCCCTGTGCGTGCAGCATCTCCAGAAGACCCCGGACGCGGAGCTGGAGCCGTTCCGGCGGAAGCTGCTGGTCCTGAGCCTTTGGCGCGAGGGAAAGACAAAGTCCGCAATCGGCCAATTGGAGCGGTTGATGGCCAGGGAAGGGGAGACCGCCGGGACCCTGGCCCTGCTGGGCCGGATGCTGGCGCAAAGCGGGGCCGAGAACCTGGCGGAGCTCCGGCTGCGGCGCGCCCTCGAGCTGGATCCCGCTTCCCGGCCCGCCGGCTTCGAGCTGGCCCGCGTCCTCGCCGAGAGGGGAGAGGATCGCAAGGCCAAGGCTGTGCTCGACGCCCTGCTCGTCCATCACCCCGCCGACCCCGACTGCCTGTACAACCTCGCGTGCTGCCTGGCCCGGATGGGGGAGCGGGAGGCCGGCCTGCGCGCCCTGAGCCGGGCGGTTGAGAACGGCTTTGAGGACCTTGAGAAATTTGGCGGTGACCCGGACCTCAAGGGAATACGACAATCCAAGGAGTTCGCCCAGCTGACAGGGTATGCCGGCGCCATCTGAAGGGGAGGGCTCATGAAAACCGTCCAGGATTGGGGATTCATCTCCAAGGATCAGGCCAAGGATCAAGGGCTGGTGAAGCCCAAGCTCCAGGACAACAAGATCTTCCACGCCCTCACGTCCGCCTACGAGAACAACCAGCAGCAGGAAATCTACGGCGCCACCGAGAACATCGTGAGGCGCGAGAAGGAGCTGTGCGAGCTCGCCCTGGCGGACCTCAAGCGCCTGTCCGAAGGCAAGGGCGAGGCCGACCCCACGCTCAAGCTCGTCATGGATCATTACCGGACGCGGTTCAACCTGGCCAAGGAGAAGGAAGAGAAGATCAACCAGCTCTCCGAGGACTCCCGCAAGATGGCCGAGGAGTACAAGAAGAAGACCCAGGAGCTCGCGGACGTCAAGCGCAACCTGATGGAGTCGCAGGGCAAGCTGCGCGAACTGGCCAAGACCACGGAGAAGCTGCTCAAGCGGGAGGAGGAGCTCCGTTTCATCGAGTCCAACCTCCGCACCGAGCTGGACAAGAACAAGCGGAACATCATCAACGGCCTCTACGAGATCGTCGCCGACCTGCAGGTGGGAGGCTTTCCCCCGATTCCCGCGGACCCGGCCGGGTCCGCCCAGCCGGCGGCTGCAGCCCCCGTAGCCGAGCCGGTGGTCGCGCCCCGGGCGATCGCCGCCCGCGCGCTTGGGGAGGCC
>CBILQL010000689.1:0-2895 GCA_966238865.1 uncultured bacterium | reverse complement strand
CACCACGGCTGGCTGGACGGCCGGATCTTCCACTACCAGGGCAACCAGAAGCGCCTGCCCGCCATCATCGGCCCGCTGGTCCCGGAGCCGGTGGGCGGCGAGGAGGAGTACCGGGAGCGGATCCTCGCGCCCATGTACGCGCAGATAGCCCCCCAGGACCCGGAGGGCACCCTGCAGGACGAATGGCTCAACTCGCGCGCCGCCATCGCCCGCTTCGATCGCAACGCCATCGAGATCCGCTGCATGGACACCCAGGAGCATCCGCGCGCGGACCTGGCCCTGTGCCATTTCGCGGTGGAATCCCTGAAGCGCGCCCTGGGCACCGGGGTCGACCTGCTCGCGCGCCATCGCCGGGTGCCGCCCGGGCTCCTCAAGACCTTGTTCCTGGAGGCGGCCCGCCTCGGCCGCGCGGCCGCCATGCCCGCCGAGTACCCCTTCGACGCCTTCGGGGTGGGTCCGCAGCCCACCGTCGGCGAGTTCCTGCGAGCCCTGACGGAGGCTACGCGCCCCTCCTGGAGCGTGGAGGAGGAGGCCGCCTTCGGGCAGTCCCTCGACCTCATCCACCGCGAGGGGAACCTGGCGGAGCGCATCCTGCGCTCCGCGCCGGATCCCGCCGGTTACCCCCGGGCCTTCGGGCGCCTCGCCGAATGCCTGGACCGCGCCCATGCCTACCTCCCCGTGTCGATGGGCGGCGACATCGTCTTCCGGGAGGCGCGGCCCTCCGACGTGGACGACATGGTCGCCGTCGTCGACGACTGCTTCCCCGGCGCCGATCTCGCGTCCGCCCGCCGCGAGATGCTGGAGGCCTTCTCCGAGACGCTGTACCGCCCCGTCTACCGGGTGGCCGTGGACAAGGACAAGCTGGTGGGCATGGCCGGCTTCGTCCCCTCCTACCTCGACTTCGAGACCTTCGAGATGTTCTGGGTCGCCGTGCGCCCGTCCTGGCAGGACAAGGGCGTGGGTTCGCGGGTGGTGCGCGCCGCCCTGGACGCCATCGCCGCCCAGCCGGAGCGCGCGCGACCCTGCCAGGTGCTGCTCTCCACCGATCTGGACGGCTACTTCGCCCGCCTGGGCTTCGAGCGCGTGGCCAAGTCGCCGAAGGGCGAAGGGTGGCTCATGCGTTTCAGGATCGACTGATTCGCCGGCTACCGGGGAAGCGCCCGGAGGCGCAGCATCCGGCCGTCCGCCGAGAACAGGACGCCGGGATTCTCCCCGCCGAAGAAGGCGCCGTTCACGGTGATTCCGTACCGGTCCGCGTTCCCGCCCGCGCGCGCCGCGCGCAGCAGGGGAGGCGCCGCCGGATCGGCGAGGGCGGTGGGCGAAGCGCAGACGGCGCGGGCGTCGCCGGCGACGCAGGGAAGGATGTGGTCCAGGCCGTTCTTCACCATGCGGCGGAAATCGGCATGGGAGAAGATGCTCGAGCCGTGGCCGAGGAAGGTCGTGAAGACGCGGGAATTCCCCGCTTTGCGCGACCAGGCGATGGGGCCCTCGGCGTCGGTGAAGTCCGTCCGGAACACGACGTCGTTGTCCGCGGCGAAGGTCATCTTCAGGTACATCTCGTCGCTGACGGTGTAGGTCGCCGAAACGCCCGCGGCCAGGGGGTGCCCGGCCTTCGCCGTCAGCACCTTGATGCTCGCCGGTATCTTGGCGATCGAGAGGTTGTCGGAATAGTACGCGGAGCTGCGGTATTTGCATCCGGCCATGGCTTCGTATTCCGGGAAATGGGGGTAGGCGGCCACCCCGTGGTGCAGGACGAACATCCCCACGCCGCGGTCCAGCAGGGCGCGGAAGTTCGCCTTGTGCCTGTCCGTAAGGCTGTTGCCGGGATTCTGGTGGTTGTAGAACACGAGGATGTCGTAGTTCCAGCCGGAGACGTCCTCGAACACCTCGTGCCCCTTGGCCAGGGGCTTGACCGTCACGTTTCCGCCGAAGCTCTTCCACATGGCATCGAAGGCGTTGATGTCGTAGTCGTGGCCGCCGGTCACGATGAGGATGCGGGATGACGGGGAGATCTGCGCCGCGGCCGGCGACAGGAGCGCCGCCATCGCGACGCAGAAAAGTTTCGCTGCTTTCATGTCAGGTTCTCTGGGAACGGGATCCGGGTGAGGGGCTCAAAACGAATCGGCGAAGGCATGTTGCACTTTCCGAATCTAACCCGATGGCCGGGGACGGGCTGGCAGTTCCAATCCTTGCGGCGATCAGTTTACTTTTTCTTGACCCGGCTGGTTTGGGGAATTGGAGGCGCCGGGCGCGGCGAATCCCGGGAGACGGCCGGGAATCCCGCCGTCAGAACCAGCTGCGCGCGCGGAAGAAGGCCAGGAGGCCCGTGAAGCTGCCCAGGCAGGCCAGCACGATCCAGAGGAAGGCCCAATGGTTCTCCACGTTGAACGGCAGGTGCACGTTCATGCCGAACAGCCCGGTGAGGAAGGTCAGGGGCAGGAACAGGGCCGAGAGGGCGGTGAGCACCTTCATGGCGTCGTTGGTGCGCGAGGACATGGCCGAGCGGTACAGCTCCAGGGAGTTGCTCACCACCTCCTTGTAGCTGTTCTGCTCGTCGATGAGGTTCCGCAGGCGGTTCTCGGCGTCGCGGAAATAGGGGCGGATGAAGGGGCGGATGTGGCGGCAGACGCCGGACCCCAGCTGCGCCAGGATGAGCTGCTGGGGGGAGAGGGCCAGCCCCAGGTCGATGAGCTCGTCGCGGATGTAGACGATGCGCTCCAGCAGATCCTTGCCGGGCCGGAACAGGGCCTCCTCCTCCAGGGTGGCGATGAGGTCCTTCTTGTCCTCCACGGCGGGCGCGTACTTGTCGAGGAGGCTGGACGCGATGTGGTAGAGCACCTCGTCGGGGCCCGCCGGGAGCAGCCGGCCGTTGCCGAAGTCCTCCAGGGTGTCCTC
>CBILQL010000688.1:0-2937 GCA_966238865.1 uncultured bacterium | reverse complement strand
TCATCTTCGACGACGGGAACGACGCACGCTATCCCCAGCGGACCACCTGGTACGCCGAGCATGCGGAAGAGAGCACCCTGACCTTCTACGCCACCGATCCCTTCGGGAAGCTCATCGGGCCCGGCATCGCCGAGAGCGAGTACGGGGGCCTGAGCCTGCTCTTCCCGCCCCGGCCCGTGAGGAACGTCTTCGAGCTGCCGGCGGAGGAGTTCGGGTTCCGCGGCCTGGCGGAGCAGCTGGTCTACGGGGCCCTGCTCAACAGCGCGGAGCGCAACGTGGCCTACGTGGCCGACCGCCGGCCGGGGCTGCGGCTGCGCCGCATGGCCGCCGGCCTCAAGCGCCGCCTGGTCTGGGTCCCCCTGGCGGCATTCAGCGCCGAGACGCTGCGCCGCCTGCGGAAGTTCCACATCCTGAACGGAAAGGACGTGCGGGCCTGGGCGACCCGGTACATCCCGGAATGAAAGCGCCCCGGCCCGCAGGGGACGGGGCCGGGATCCGGCTCACTGGGGAGTAGACACCAGGGCCGCGGCCTGCAAGCCCACCCTGGCGGCGCCGCCTCCCGGCGAGTTGTTCGCCATGTATCACTTGACCCGGAGCCTGGACGTCGTGTTGCCGGGCACCCTCCGGAAGGTGATTTCGAAGCGGCAATAGGTCTTTCCCGAAACGGCGAAGTCGAGGTATCCGTCGTTGTCGATGTCTCCCCATGCGGCCATACTGGCGTCTATCAAGGGCTCGAGCGCGGAATTCGTCACGGGGACGAACTGGGCTCGCGCCGGGGAAACCGCGGAAAAGGCCAGGGCGATCGAGAAAGCCGGAATCTGCCGGTATAATCATAGCATTGCGTTACCTCCTGGCTCCCAAGATATTTCACGATCCTTCCGGCTGAAACACCATTTTAAATGGTCCCTAGGGGCCGAATGGGGACCGGGAGACCGGGGAGAGACCTGGGGACCGGGAGGCCAGCGGGCCGGGGAGCCGGACATCCGCGTTCCGGTTCCGGTTCCGGCGCCGGAGCTTGCCGCCGTTGCCGAGGCCCTGGGCCCGGAGGCCGGAGGGCGCCCGCGGCGGACGGAAATCCCTTTTTGATAGGTCGGCCGGCAATGGGTATCTTGATCCGATGCCGGAAAACCGACGTCCGCCAGTCGTCCTCAGCCTCTCCGGCTCCGATCCCAGCGGGGGCGCGGGCCTGGAGGCCGACCTCAAGGTCTTCCACCGGCACGGCGTGTACGGCATGGCGGCGCCCACCCTGCTCACGGTGCAGAACACCACCGGGGTGCGGAAGGTGAAGGCCCTGGATCCGGGGTTCTTCGAGGAGCAGGTGGATTTCCTGCTGGACGACCTGTTCCCGGACGTCATCAAGATCGGGGCGGTGGGCAGCCGGCCCATGCTGCATGCCCTCATCCGCATCCTGTCCCAGCAGCGGCTGAGGGGCATCCGGGTGGTCGCGGACACGGTGCTCAACGCGACCTCGGGCGCCGGCCTGTTCGACATGCGGGGACTGGGGGATTTCCTCGAGCGCCTGCTGCCCCTATGCCACCTCATCACCCCCAACCTGCCCGAATTCGAGCTGATCACGGGGAAGAAGACCGCGGAGAACACCGCGGCCGCCCACCTGCTCGCCTTCGGAAGGGACAAGCCCTACGCCATCCTGCTCAAGGGCGGGCATTTCCCCGGGGATCCGACGGACCACCTCTATCACCGCCAGACGATAAAGACCTACCCGGGCCGCAGGGTGGACACGCCCCATACCCACGGCACGGGCTGCGCCCTGGCCTCCGCCATCGCCGCCAACCTGGCCCTGGGCCTGCCCCTGACGGAGGCCGTGACACGCGGCCGGGCCTACGTGCAGCAGGCCATCCTGTCGGCGCCGGGGCTGGGCAATGGCCGGGGGCCCATCGGTCTGTGACCGCGGGTCAAGCCTTCAAGGCGTTCTCGTACAGGGTCCTGTGCCAGGAATCCCGGAGCGGCTTGGAGAAGACCCCGGGGCGCAGGTCGCCGAAACGGGTGAGGGTGATGTCGAAGACCTCCGTATCCGGCGTGATACGTCCGTCCCTGGCCAGGAGCTTGAACTCGGCCCTCGTGGCGGACTCCACCGCGCCGTCCGCGCCGCGGAAATAGAGGCGTCCGCCGTCCTGCAACGTCGTGGACAGGATGCCCTCCAGGGCCTTGATTTCGGACTTCATGGAATCGATGCTGCAGCCGCTGGCGGAAGCTCCCTCCGGGGTCTGCACGACGATCAGGAAGCGGGAGTGCACCAATCCGTACAACCCCGCCACCGGGGCGCCATGCGCCTGCCAGCTCTCCATGAAGCCGGAAAGCCGGGCCATGGTCTCCCCGTCGTTCCCGGCCAGGGGCCGGGAGCTTCCGAAAATCCAGCAAGGGCAGTCCGCCAGGCGCGGATCCGCCGCCAGGGCCAGCAAATCGACACCGGCCTCGGCTCCGTTCTGTCGGGTGTTCAGGTTTCCCAAGTCAGCCTTCCTTTCCAATCCAGTATTCTTAAAAAATAGGAAGGCCGGAGCCGGGAGGCCAGATGCCCGGCCGCCGCCCGCCAGGACCGCCCGGCTTTCCCCAGGCCGGTAAAAAGCCAAATCCCGCAAATCGGACAACCGCGAGAAATCGGCTTCCGGAGCCGTCCGGGATTCCTATTTTTCCGGCTGCGTGCAAGTTTCCGAGTAGCACGGAGTCCGAGGGAGGTTCCGCGGCCTTGCGCGCAGAAGGCATGTTGTGAACCGATCCGGAAGATTCCCGCGAGCACCCCGTTGGCGCGCCGCCGCCGCGTGCCTGGCCGTCCTCCTATGCGCCGGATCCGCTTCGGCTCAGATCATCCAATCGGCCGAACCGGTGCCCGATCCGGACGGCGACACGTCCTTCGTCAAGAGCGTCGAAGTCAAGTTCCCGCAGCTCTCCGTGGCCCAGCGGGGCCAAATCTACTACACC
>CBILQL010000687.1:0-2943 GCA_966238865.1 uncultured bacterium | reverse complement strand
CTCCACGGAATGGCGGAGTGGAGGCGCGTAGTTTTCCGGGCATGGACAAACGCCGTGCGCTTCGACAATCCCTTCGCCCAATCTCCCGGCTCCCCTGCGACATCCGCTCCCGCCCTGAGTGCTGTTCCTCGGTAGACTCCGCGCCATCCTTGGCCACTGCGATAGTCCCGGCTCCGGGCTCGAAGGTCCGGGCCGCTTCCCTGGCTGCGAGGGCCGGCGCCGCCCTGCTGACCGCCATCGTGTCCCTGGCCATTGTCCCGCCCGCGCGGGCACAGCTCATCCTTTCGGAGATCATGGCAGACCCCGTCGCGCTTCCCGATGCCCGGGGGGAGTTCGTCGAGCTGGCCAATGCGGGAACGGCGCGGGAGGCGGCCGGGGCCGCGTGGCTGGTGGTGGACGGCGATTCGCTTTCGCTGGGTCCGGTCGATCTCGCCGCCGGGGCCTATCTGCTCGCGTGCCGCGATTCTTCCGCCATGGCCGCGCTCGGCGTCCGTTGCGGGCGCCACCTGCCGGGGTTGTCCCTGGCCAATGGGCGTCCTCTCGGGGTCGCGGTGGCCTGGCGCGACCTGCGATCGGATTTCGCCGTGCCGGCCGCGGCGGCCGGGAGGAGCTGGGAGAACACCTTCGACGACGAGGCGGGGCTTTCCAGGTTCGCGTTGTCCGGCAGGGCGTTCCTGGAGGGCGATTCCGCCACGCCGGGATTCCGGAACAGCCGCAGCCGGCGGGCGCCCGGGCGGGACATGGCCCTCGGGGAGGCGTCGCTGCTTCCCGGGGGCGTCCTCGAGGTCGCCGTCCTGGATCGGGGGGCGGAACCGTCGGGAACGGGGCTGCGCCTGCGGCTGGATGCGGACTGGGACGGGACGGCGGAGACACCGGTCGAATCCGTCGCGGTGGCGCCGGGCGGCGGCGTCGCGCGCTTCGTCCTGGGCCCGGATCACCTTGGCATCCTGCACCTCTTGCTGGACGACGACGAGGATCCGGCCGGGAACGCGTTGCGCCTCACGCGACTGGAGGACAGGACCCTGGAGATAAGCGAGGTGTGCCCGGCCCCGGAGGCGGGGCCGGAATGGGCCGAGATCCGGAACGTCACCGGCGGCGCCGCGGGCCGGGCCGGCGGATCGGCCGGGACGGGAGGCGGGGCCCGGGGCGGCTATGCGCGGGCCCTCGACCTGGGGAGCGTGGCATGGGACGGGACGCCGCTCGGTCCGGGCGCAGGCCGGCTGGGACCGGGCGAATACCTGCTGCTCACCGAGGACGCCGCCGGCCTGCGCGGGATCCTGGGTCCTCTCAAGGCGCGCATCCTGGAAGTCGCGGGGTGGAAGGCGCTGCGTAACAGCGGGGATACGTGCCGGATCGCCCTGGAGGGCTTCGGGCTGGACTCCCTGGCCTACGGGGGAAAGGACGCCGCGGCGTCGCCCTGCCTCGCGCGGTCCCCGGCGGCGCCCCCGGGGATCGCGGCCGGCCTCCGTCCGGCGGTCCCGGCGGGCGCCGCCACCCCCGGCTACGCGGCGGCGGCCCCGCCCGGTTCGCCGCGCCTCGCGGTCGTTCCGCGCATCCTCCGTCCGGGGGGCGAGTTCGCCATCGACGTCGAGGTGCCGCCGCCGGCGGGCTTCGGGCTCCGCGTCTTCGACCTGGAAGGCAACCTGCTCCGCGTGCTGGCGAAGGGCGGCGCGGGGCGGCATGCCGTCTCCTGGTCCGGCGCGGACGCGGACGGGCGCCCCCTGCCGCCGGGGCCCTACGTGCTCGCCCTCGGCGTCGCCGGCCGCGCGCCGGTACGCAAGGTGGTGGTCGTGGCGGACGGGCAGTGACGCGCGCGGCGACAAGGACCGCCATTTGGCTGATCGCCGCCTGCCTGGCGCGGCCCGGCGGAGCCGCGTTCCAGGGGCCGACGGCCGGAGCCTACGGGGCCGGACACGGTGCCGGCGCCGCGGTCGGCGCCGAACGCGCGGGCTTCGGAGGGACGCCGGCGGCATTGCGGCCGGAGGCCTGGGGGGTGCTGCTGCATTTCCACCGGCCGTTCGGGATGGCGGAGCTGCGCGTCCTGGACGCCGGCGCCTTCCTGGATTTCCGCCGCGCCGGGTTCGGGGCCTTCTGGCGGCAGACGGAGGCGGACGGGCTGTGGCGGGAGCAGGTCTTCGAAGCCCAGGCCGCATGGCGATGGGGCCGGGAGGGAAGCTTCCCGGGCGCCTTGGACGCGGGCGCGGCCCTCTCCGCCTGCGCCCGCGGGCTTCCCGGCTCGACGAGCCAGGGAGCCGGGCAGGCCTTCGGCCTCCTCTGGAGCCCGTTGCCGGGGATCCGCGCCGGCGCCATGGCGCGCGGAATTCCCCTGGATCCGGGGACGCTACTCCGGCGGCAGGGCCGGGAGAGCGCCTGGGAGGGAGAAGGGGCGGTCTGGCAATGGGGCCTGGAGGCCCGCACGTTTCGGGGCGGCAGGGGCACTCGGGGCGGCGGCGGGATCGGCCAGACGCTGAGGCTCGATTTCCGCAAGGCCGGTCCTGCGGACTGGAGCGCCCTGGCCGCCTTGGCCCTGAGGCCCCATCCCGCCCTGGAGGCCGCCGCCGGCCTGGCGGCGGCTCCGTTCCGGGCCTCCCTGGGCTTGCGATTGTCCTGGTCCGGTACCGAATTCCACCAGGCCTGGCGCCACCATCGCTATCTGGGCGCCGGCTGGCTCGCCTCGCTGGGTTTCGGCCGGGACCCGGAAAACGGCGGCGCCCCCGGGCATTGACAATCCCCGGGTTTTTCCAGAGAATGGGTAGGCCGGATGATCAAGCTCAGCATCGACGAAGTGAAGCCGGGGATGCTCCTGGCGCGTTCCATCGTGAGCGAAACCGGGGAGCTCATGCTCTCGGCCGGTTACGTGATCAACGATCGCATCCTGGGCAAGATGCGGGAAATCGAGCTGACGGCCTGCTGGATCGCCGAGGAGGGGACCGAGTGCGTCAT
>CBILQL010000686.1:0-2946 GCA_966238865.1 uncultured bacterium | reverse complement strand
CAGGCCGCGGCGGAGGATGGCGTTCTTGCGGTATTCGTAGAGCCCGTCGGTGGTGCCGATCCAGATGCTGCTGCCCTTGACGGCCAGGGCGGTGATGCCCAGCGTGCGGAAGGTCCCGCGTCCCTCGGCGGCGGCGGCCTGCATGGCCCCGCGGGCGGCGGAGTCCGCGGCCTGGGCGGCGGCCAGCGCCGAATCGAGGGCGGCGCGGGAAGCGGCCCTGAGGCTGTCGGCGGCTTTCGCCAGGTCCAGGGCGCGGGCGGAGTCGGCGGCGGTCTTGGCGGTGTCGCGGGCCATGGCGGCGGCCCGCTGGGCGGCGTCCACCGCGGCTGCGGCGGCGGCCGTGTCGGGCAGGGAGGCGGCCGGGAGCGCTACGGCGGCGGCGGAATCCTGGGGCAGGTAGGTGAAGCCGCTCTCCTTGTCGAAGGCCTTCCAGCCCGATCCGTCGAAGCGGTAGAGGCCCCCGGTGGTGCCCACCCACACCCGGTCGGTGTTGTCGAGGGCCAGGGAGGCGACGGCCTCGTCGCGGAAGAGCAGGTTGTAGGGGAGCCTGAGGCTGATGAGGTTGGCCTCGTCCTCGGCGCTGGCGATGCGGTTGTAGGCCTTCACGACCTGGATGAGGGAGTCCAGCCGGTCGCCGGTGCCGACGTAGCGGCGGACGATCTTGTCGACCTGGTCCCCCTGCTCGAGCACCACCTCGTGGTATTCCTTCCACTGCTTGCCGTTGTAGAGCAGCAGGGCGTCCTTGGCGCCGGCCCAGACGGTGGACTTGAGGAGCAGTCCCGAGCGGGGCTTGGCGGCCAGGGCGGTGAACTCGCGCTTCAGCTCCACGCCGCTCCGGCGGTAGGTTCCCGGCAGCACCAGCTCCCATTCGTTGGACACGGGGCCGAAGGCGAGGCCGGCCGGGTTCCAGAAGGTGGCGAAGACGTCGTCGGCGACCGCCACGGCGGCCTCGCCCATGCCGAGCTGGCGCGCGCCCACGGGCATGACCAGGGTGATGACGGCGGAGCCGCTCTGGGAGACGGCCTCGGGCGGGAGGAGCAGGGACACCAGCAAGACGCAGCCCTTAGCGGCGGCCAGGGAGAGGGAGCAGGCCTTCGCGGCCGGGCCGGCGAATCTCCGGCCCCACGTCACGGGGGAGTTACAGCTTGACAACGATTCTCCAATCCGGCGTCTGGTACTTGCCGTTCACGGGCAGAATCGGGCTCCAGGCGGCGCCCTCGGCGCCGGCACCCCAGGCCTCCTTGGTGACGAGCTCCACTCCGCAACCGAGATGGAAGGGAGGGATCAGCTGCACATGGTTATGGAGCTGCTCCCGCGTCACGTAGGCGTCGCCGCTGAACATGGCGCAGGTTTTCTGGCACTTCGACGGAACCTGGTAGCGGTAGGTCTGGATTCCCTCCCTATCCCCTTTTTCGATGTTAGTTATACTAATATTGGCCACCCGCCGCCACTCGTCCAGGTACTGCTGCGCCGCCGCATTGGCTGTCGGCGCGGCCTGCGGAGAGGCGAGGATGGACCGCACCTCCTCCAGGGGAGGCTCCCGTTCCTGCAGTTCCTTGCGGGGCGACTTCCGGATCAGGGAGTAGACGCCGCTGGCGTAGATGGGCGAGGTATCGTCGGCGGGGCGGTCCCCTTCCCGTCCCTTGCGGATGACCCGCCACAGGGCGCTGGCCGTCACGAGGGTGGCCAGGGCCGCCAGCACCCAGAACGCCAAGGACATCATAGGGGTTTCCTCCTCAAGAGGCTGAAAAATACATAGAATCGACTGCCCGGACGCAGCCGGGAAGCCTTTCAGCCGGAGCGCCGGGGGTCATCCTGGCTGATCCTAGGTTGATAGCTTGGCCACCGCCTCCACGTGGGCGGTCTGGGGGTAGAAGTCGAAGAGCCGCAGGCTGTCCAGGCGGAAACCCGCCCCCAGCAGGGTCTTCAGGTCGCGGGCCAGGGTGACCGGGTTGCAGGAGACGTAGACAAGACGGGGCGGGCGCGCCTCGGCCAGCCAGGCGCGCACGGCTGCGTCCAGGCCCGGCCGGGGCGGATCCACCACCACCGCCTCCGGGGTCTTCCCGGAAAGTGCGCCGGGCAGTTCCCGCGCGGCCAGGTCTTCCAGGCGCCCCTCCAGGAAGGCATGCCCCTCCCCGGGGATGTTCCGGCGCGCATAGGAAAGGGAGACGGGGTTCTCCTCCACGGCGACGACGGAGCGGAAGCGGTCGGCCAGGAAGGCGCCGAACAAACCCACGCCGCAGTAGAGGTCCATGGCGACGCCGCCGGACAGGCCCTCCAGCGCATGCGGGATGAGCCGCTCCGTCATCTCCACGTTGCTCTGGAAGAAGCAGCGCAGGTCGAAGCGGATGTCCTTGCCCAGGATGGGGACGCTCAGCCCGGGCCAGGCCTCCCCGTGACCGGGGAAACGGGCGCCTTCCGCCGGGAGCGGGCCGCCGGTCTCCGTCCCGGAGGCGGCCAGGGACGAGGCCCCTCCCCGCCCCCAGGCCAGGTAACCTGCCAGTGACCCAGGCGCGCGGCGCCCGCCCGCCTGCGCGCGGCCGGCGGAGGCATCCGCAGGGGCCGGGAGGCCGCGGGCCAGCAGCGCCTCCAGGGCCGGGTCCGCCACGGGGCAGGCGTCGGCGGCGATCACGGCCGAGCTCCCGCGCGCCTTGAACCCGAGGCGGCCTCCGCCCGCCGGGTGCAGGCGGGCGCGGTTGCGGTACCGCCAGGGGGATCCCGACTCGATGTCGAGGCCGGGCCATTCCAGCCCGCCCAGGCGGCGCAGGGCGTCGGCGACCAGGGACGCCTTGTGGCGCAGCTGGGCCTCGTGGGAGAGGTTGCCTGGTCCCAGGTGGCGAACCAGCCCGGCGTCGTCCGCCTGGAGGAGAAGGGGGTGGACGTGGAGTCCGCCACGCCGGCGCTGCAGGCCTCGCTGGAGCAGGCCCTCACCGCGCTGGAGAAGAT
>CBILQL010000685.1:0-2955 GCA_966238865.1 uncultured bacterium | reverse complement strand
GGCGTAGGCGGTGCCGGGAGCCTGCAGGGGTCCCGCGAAGGCTCCGGTGGCCGAGCGCAGGGCCAGGTCTTCGGGCAGGCGCAGGGCGTAGCCGCGCGGGAGGCCCGCGGGATCGGATCCTTCCAGATGGGGATACGAGGATCTCGCCAGCACGGGAGGCAGGCTTCCGGAGACAGGCTCGGCCGGCCCGGGATCGGGGCCCAGGGCGTCGAAATCGAGTCCCAGCACTATTGGTCCGCGCCGCACCGTGGCCAGGAAGTCCGCGGCGGGGGGATCGTCCAGGTCCAGGGCCAGCGCCGAAGGCTCCAGGTCGAGGATGGAGCGCGCCAGGCGGGCAGGATCGGCCTCTCCGGATTCGCCGGGTTCGCCCGGTACGACCAAGGTGACGAGGCGCGAGGGAGCCGGCGGCCCGGCCGCGCCCAGGAACATCCCGTAGAACCAGGGGCGGAGCCAGGCCGTGAGCGCGGGGAAGAGGATCAGGGCGGAGACGATGGCGGCCGCAGCCAGGGTAGCCGGGATGTAACGTAAGCCGGACGGCCTGCGCGCGCCCCCCGCGGCGCCCTCGTTCCTGTCCCGCATATCGCCACCCTAATATAGGCAAATGGCGGCGGGAGGGAAGGGTGGGCCGGGCGCGCCGGGCGCCGCCGGCTCGCTAAATGCGCGCCATTTTCGCCAATCTGTATTGCAGGGCGCGCCGGCTGATGCCCAGGAGACGGGATGCGCGGTCGCGATGCCAGCCGCAATCCCCCAGGGCCCGCAGGATTTCCTCCTCGGTGACGCGGGAATTGCGCACCCGCCGCCCGGGCGCGGCATCCGGGGGCGTCGCAACCGGGATCGCTGTATCCGGGTGCGCCGCAATCGGGCGTGCCGCCGCGATGCCCTCCTGCGGAATCGCACCTTCGGGGGCCGGCACCTGTAACTCCTCCGCTACCCCTGCATGCCCCGCGGCCGCCTCCCGCCATCCGCCTCCCAGCTCCAGGGCGACGGCGTAGCGCTCCGCCAGGTTGCGCAGCTCGCGGACATTCCCGGGGAACGGCAGCCGGAGCAGCTCCGGCGGGAAATCGGCCAGGGCCGCCTCGGCTTCCCGCTGACCCACCTGGGCGGACAGGAAGCGGCGCAGCAGGGCGGGGATGTCCCCGGGCCGTTCCCGGAGCGGCGGCAGCCGGATCTCGACCACGGCCACGCGGTAATAGAGGTCCTCCCGGAACCGCCCCTCCCGCACGGCCCGGCGCAGGTCCTTGTGGGTGGCGCAGACCAGGCGGAAGTCCACCGGATACTCTCGCCTGTCGCCCACCGGGCTGACCGCCTTCTCCTGCAGGGCCCGCAGCAGCTTGGTCTGCACCTCCAGGGGCATGTCCCCGACCTCGTCCAGGAACAGGGTGCCGCCTTCCGCCTCGCGGAAGCGGCCGGGGCGATCCTCGACGGCCCCGGTGAAGGCCCCGCGTCGATGCCCGAACAGTTCGCTCTCGATGAGCTGGGGCGCGATGGCGGCGCAATTGACCGCCACGAAGGGTCCGCCCCGCCGGCCGCTGCCGCGGTGCACGAAGCCGGCGAGCAGCTCCTTTCCCGATCCGCTCTCGCCGTGCAGGAACACCGGGCAATCCCGGCCCGCCGCCGCCGCGGCCAGGCGCACGGTGGCCTCCAGGGCGGAACCGGGCGCCATCACCAGGCCCGCTTCCAGGGCCGCGGCTACGGGATCAGCCGAACCGGCCCCCGCCCCTGTCCCTGCCCGGTGCGCGGTGCGGGAACCGGTCCGTGACTCGGGGGTCGGAACCGCATGGACGGGCGGCGATGCGTTTGAATAGCCCATGCCGATGGAGAAGATAGGCGCCGTCCCGGATTCCGGCTGTGAGCGCTGTCATCTGACGCAGCGTGCTCGTGAAGGAGCCTCCGCCGCGATGTATAATTCCTGACGCATGGATGCCTCCTCCGCCCCCCTCCTGTTCGCCTTCAACGGCGACGCCGACGGCCTGTGCGCCCAGCACATCTATGCCCTGGAGCGCGGGGCGCCGGAGCTGCGGGTCACGGGCTGGAAGCGGGATATCCGCCTGCTCGCGCGCGTGCCCCTGCGGGAGCCCTCGCGCATCCGCGTCTTCGACGTGAGCCTGGATCAGAACCGCGACGCCCTGCCCGCCTTTCTCGACCGGGAGGGAATAGATATCGAGTGGTACGATCACCACGACCCGGGGGCGCCGCAGGCCCATCCGCGCCTTTCGCTGCACGTGAACCAGGCTCCGGGGGTGTGCACCGGCGTCGTCGTGGACACCGCCCTGGGCCGCCGCCGCCGCGACTGGGCCGCCATGGCCGCTTTCGGCGACAACCTCCCCGCCACGGCCGAGGGGATTCTCAAGGACGGCGGCGTGGATCCGGCCCTATGGGGGCGGCTCGAGACGGCGGGCCGTCTGCTCAATTACAATGCCTATGGCGAGCGCCCAGGCGACGTGCTCTTTGAGCCCGCCGACCTGGCGGAGCGCATGGTTCCGTTCGTCTCGGCCCTGGACTTCGCGGGAGAGGCGTCCGTGTTCGCCCCGCTTCAGGCGCAATACGATGCCGATCGCGCGCGCTTCGGGGGCCTGCGCCCGCTGGCCGATGCCCCGGGAGCCGAGGCTTTCCTGCTCCCGGACGAGCCTTGGGCCCGCAGGTACGGGGCCACGTGGGCCAACGAGCGTGTCTTGGCGAATCCAGCGGGGGCCTTGGCGGTCCTGCATGTCCAGCCGGATGGGGCCCATCTGGTGTCCATCCGCTCTCCGCGGGCTTCCGGCCAGGCTGCGCGGCCGGCGTCGGCTTTGGCCAAGGAGTTTCCGACGGGCGGTGGCCGCGCGCTGGCGGCGGGCATCAACCGGCTTCCGCCGGAAGACCTCGAGAGATTCCTGGCGCGGTTTGCGGCGTATTACGCGTAACGAATCAACCGAATTATTCCGGCGGCGCTTCCGTCAGAATTCCCAGGCCTTGGCA
>CBILQL010000684.1:0-2968 GCA_966238865.1 uncultured bacterium | reverse complement strand
CGGGTGCTCGCCCCCTTCCTGCCCTTCCTGGCGGAGGAGATCCACCAGATCCTGGTGCGCGAGCCCGCCGCTGCGCGGTTGGAGAAAGCAGAGGCCTCCGCGGCCGGGAAGCCCGGCGCCGGGAAGCCGGGAGCCGATCGCGCGGCGCCGCCGGTCTCGGTGCACCTCGCGGATTTCCCCATGCCGGACCCGGCGCTGCTCGACGAGGAGCTCAACGCCAAGATGGCCATGGTGCGCCGCGCCGTGAACCTGGGACGCGCGCTGCGCTCGCAGCACAACGTGAAGAACCGGCAGCCGCTCCGGCAGCTCATCGTGGTGGCGCGGAGCGAGGCGCAGAAGGCCGACGTGCTCTCCATGGAGGATCTGATCCGCGAGGAGCTGAACGTGAAGTCCGTGGCGGTCACCCTGGACGAGTCTTCGCTGGTGAGCTACAAGGCCAAGGCCAACTTCAAGGCCCTGGGGGCCCGCCTGGGGAAGGCCATGAAGCCGGTGGCGGACAAGGTGGCGAAGCTCAGCCACGAGGAGATCAAATCCCTGCTGGCGGGCCGCCCCATGAGCCTGCCGGAAGGGGACATCACCGCCGACGACATCCTGGTCCTGCGCGAGGTGCGCGCCGGGCTGGTGGTGGAGGCCAGCCCCGACCTGACCGTGGCCCTGGACGTGGCCATCGATCACGACCTGACGCTGGAGATGCTGGCGCGCGAAAGCGTAAGCAAAATCCAGAACCTCCGCAAGGAGACCGGCCTCGAAGTGACGGATCATGTCGAGGTGCGCGTCAAAACGGCATCCGGGCTTTTCCGTGAGGCGGTGGAAAAGCATTTTTCATATATTAGCGCGGAAGTTCTGGCGGCCTCCCTGGAATTCGCGGATGCGACGGTGGAAGGAAAGGACGACACCCTGGAAGTGAACGGGGAGATAGCTGTATTTTCGGTATCCAAAAAAGTCTAGTTTAAACCGAGATCGGCCTGAAAAGCCGACGCGGCCGCAAAGGGCCGGTTTTGGGGAAAGGATCGCCTAAAATGAAGAAGTCCGCAGGCAAGGAAAGCCCGAAGGAGTCGGCCGCCAAGGCCACCGCCGGGAAACCATCCTCCGGCAAGGCGCCGGCCCCGGAGAAGGCCAAGGTCGCGACCAGCGTCGCCCCGGCCGCCCCCCCCAAGGCCGCAGCGGCAGACGCCCCCGCCGAGCCCGCCTCCGCGGCCCCCAAGGCCCGGATGAACAAGACCGAGCTCAAATTCTTCGAAGGGCTGCTCAACGAGAAGAAGGAGACCCTGCTCCAGGAGCTGGGCTATCTCGAGGACAATACCATGCGCCTGTCCTCCAAGGAGGGCGCCGGCGACCTCAGCAGCCATGCCTATCACCTGGCCGATCACGCCACCGAGACCCAGGACCGCGAGCAGGCCTTCCACATGGCCAGCCGCGAGGGCAAGTACCTCTTCTACATCGAGGAGGCCCTGGACCGGGTCCGCAACGGCACCTTCGGCGTGTGCAAGAAGTGCGGCAAGATCATCCCGAAGGCGCGTCTCGAGGCGGTCCCGACCGCCAAGATGTGCATCGAGTGCAAGTCCGCGCAGGAGCGGGCCGCCGGAGAATAAGGCCGACCGTCCCCGCAGGCGCGGGCCGCGGGGGAGCGACGGCAACCTTTCGCCGTCAACGATAGAGCAGTCGTGGAATGAGATCCCGGGCCTTGGGGCCCGGGATTTTTTTTTGCCCCGGTCAGCGGAGGGTCCGGAACCGGGGCCCCGCCACTTTGATAGTGATTTCCCGGCCCGCCCGGTACTATGATAGGGACGAGGCACCCGCTATGTCCGATGAACGCAGAGCAGATCCCCGTTGGCCCGTGGTGGTTTCCGCCCGCATCACCTTGCAGGACGGCCGCTATTTCGACTCCAACATCCTCAACGTGAACCTGGGAGGATGCTTCCTCGAAGGCACCTTCGGAATGCGGGAAGGCGAGGTCGTGCTCATCCACAGCTACTTCAACCCCCGCCTGGCCGGGGTCTATGCCCAGGTCCAATGGGTCGTGGACGAGCCGGGCCTGCGCGGGGTCGGCGTGCAATTCCAGCCCATGGACGACGTGCAGAAGTTCGAGCTGATCAAGTGGTTCAATAGGGTCGTGGGCCGCTAAAAAGCCGTTTTTTACTCCCAAAAAAACGCAAATGTGTGAGCGCGGACACACCCGTCCTTGAGCGCCACCGTTCCCATTGCTTTATTTTGACCGGCCCGGTGCCAATCCGCAGCGACAGTTCCGGTCGCGCCGACGTCAAAACCATACCACTCCGGCCTTTCCTGGAATCAGTGCACAGGCCCTTCCAAACCGATATTCCCTTCCTCCCGCGCCTCGCGCCGGCCTGCAGGCTGGTCCTGCCGGTGCTGCTGGCCCTGCTGACCCTGCTGACCTTACCCTGCGCGGGATGGGCGAAGTCCGGAGGCGCATCCGGCTCCTCCGGCAAGGTGGATTTCACCAGGGTGCACCAGCTCTACCTGAACGGGGATTTCGACGCCGCCATCGTGATGCTCGAGGACTACCTCAAGGAGAACCGGGAATACACGCACGACGACAGCGTGTTCATCTACAAGCATCTCGGGGTCATGTACGCGGCCCAATACGAGACCCGGGAAAAGGGCAAGTACTACATGCACAAGCTCCTGAGCGTGGAGCCCACCGCCCGCATCATGGACATGTACGCCAGCGACATGATTTACATGATCTTCAAGAACATCCAGGAGGAATACGCCTCGACCCGGATGCAGCTGGAGGAGAAGCGGCGCACGGAGCCGGACTCCTCCGGCACGCTGGCCGGCGGCGCGTCCGCGGACGGGCAGCGGCAGGGGACCGCCTCCCGCGCGCAGCCAGCCAAGGATTCCGGATCCAGGAAATGGTTCTGGGTCGGCGTGTCGGCCGCGACCGTGGCGGCCGGCATCGGCCTCTACGTGGCCCTCAGCGACGAGGCCGAACCGCCGAAGGACA
>CBILQL010000683.1:0-2969 GCA_966238865.1 uncultured bacterium | reverse complement strand
GGCCGTATCGACTTCGGTGGCTTCGATCTCCAGACCCTCGATGGCGTCCGCATCGAAGCGGCGGAGTCCCAGCTTGAGCATGGCCAGGGCCGAGGCCGTGCCTCCCACGCAGACCAGGTTCTCCGGGGTCGCGAGGCCGGCCAGCCCCGCGCGGAAAGCCGCCAGGGCGCGTTCGCGGCATGCGGCCCCTGAACCGCCGGCCTCCGCGCGGCAGGCCTCCTGCAGGGCCACGGCGCCTACCGGCAGGGAGACGCCGCCCTCCTTCCGGGTCACCTCTGTGCTGCCGGCCCCGATGTCGATCACGGCGAGTCCGGGCAGCGGGTGGCGATCGGCGACGGCCAGCCAGCCGAGGCGCGCCTCCTCCTCCCCGGAAAGGATGCGGCAGGGCAATCCGAGCTGGGCGGAGACGCGCTCCAGGAACATGGGGCCGTTGGACGCCTTGCGGAAGGCCTCGGTGGCCACGGCGCCCACCAGGCGGGCCCCGGCCCCGCGGATGTCCGCGAGGAAGCCCGACAGGGCGTCCTGCAGGGCCACGAAGCTCTCGTCGGAGATGCGTCCCGTAGCTGCCAGGTTACGGCCAACGCGCGGCGCGGCCACCTTCTGGAACACGGGGCGCAGGGATCCGCCGCCGCGCAGGTCGCCGGAGGCCGCATCCCCGTGGACTGCATTCCCACGGGCCGCTTCACCGCGATCAGCGTCTCCGCGGCCGGCGATGAGGAGGATGGCCGAGTTGGTGCCGATGTCGATGGCGGCCGGCAGGAAAGGCGAGGCGTTCAATCCGGATTTCCCGGTTCGCCGGAGGCGGCGTCCTCGGAGGCCTCGGTGGCGTCCGCGGAGGCGGCGTCTGTGCCGGCGTCTTCCGAGGCGGATTCGCCGTCCAGGCCCAGGCGCTGGCCCATGGCCTTGCGCAAGGCTTCCGGCTTGGTGAGGAATTCCCGCGCTATCTGCACGGCACGCTCCACGGCTTCGCGGCCATGCTCCTCGGCCCAGGCGGCCACCATGTCGGAGGTCTGCGATCCCAGGGCGGCGCCCTGGCGCAGCTCCTGGGCCATGCCCAGGGCCAGCCGGACGCCCATGCCCATGCGCAGGCGCTCGGGGTCCTTGGTTTCCGCCAGCAGGGCGTCGAGGCGCTCCAGGGTCTTGTCGAGGTCTTCCCCGGAACCGGGCCGGTTCATCCTGCCACCCGGCCTTCCGCGGAATTCAGAGCGGCGGAAGAGCGAACCATTTCGGCGGTGCGATCCGTTCCGGCAGCGGACCGACCCGTTCCGGCGGCGTCCGCCCCGGTTGCTTCGGTCGCGGCCGCTCCGGCCAAGGCGAAGGACGCCTTGTAGATGGGCCGGCAGCGCAGGGCCTCGGGATCGGCATCCAGCAGGGCCGCGAAAGCCAGGTAGGGGCTCACGGTGGCGCCGCTGGGCTGAGTGCGGGCGCGCAGGCACAGCTCGCCGTCCTCGGACCAGGCGTCCAGGATTTCATCCCCCAGGTCCACGTCCCGGTCCCGGCTGCGCAGCACCTTGCGCCAGTCGCCGGCGCGGTAACGGGCGACGATCTCCCGCGTTTCGGACTCGCCGCCGGGCATGGGCCCGCTGCGGTATTCGACCGTCTCCACCCGGGGCATGCGGCTGCGCCGGGCGGGCCGCAGGGACACGATGTCCATTCCGTCCGGCATCACGGCGCCGAGGCTTGCGCATTGCTCCGCCGGGGTCCCCGCCAGGGGCTCGCGGAATTCCACCACCAGCAGCTCCTGCCGGGACTCGAGGCCCAGGGGCAGGGCGCCGGTGTTCTTGATCACCGGACGGGGATTGAATCCCTCGCTGTAGTGGAGGGGGATGCGCAGCCGGCGGAAGGCCTTCTCGAAGAGGTCCATGGTGGCCTGGTGGGCGATGAAGCGCGACAGGCCGGACTTGCGGTACACCAGGTGGTAGGGATGGACCCCGTCGCGGCGCTGCTTCCGCGCGGCGGCCAGGGCCTTGATCTCCTCGGGAGTGCGGCTCTTCGCCTGATGGCGTTCCGGCGCCTTGGCCAGCCTGGTGTCCTGGCCGTTGCCGGGGATGCCGCATTTCTGGCAGTCGCCCCACTTGCAGTCCGGGACGGGAGCGCTGTCCTCCTTGTACATCTTCTTGTACTCGTTCTTGAGGAAGCCCTTGTTGGCCCCGGCATGGATGTAGTCCCAGGGGAACACCTCGTCCAGGCCGCGCTCGCGGAAGATGCGCTCCTGCGGATAACCCGCCTCCGCCCACAGGGCCTTCCAGCCGTCGTAGGAGAAATGCTCGCCGAAAGACTCGAAGATCTGCCCGCGCCGGTAGGCCTGGTACACCAGGGCCGACGCCTTGCGGTCGGCGCGGGAATAGAAGGACTCCACGTGCGCCAGCCCGTACTCGGACCAGGAGATGCGCACGCTCTTCACGTGCCGGAACTGCTCCCGGACGAAGCGGATATGCCCGGCCACCTTGGCCTCGTCCATGAAGGGCACCCATTGCATGGGCGTGAAGGGCTTGGGCACCAGGATGCCGATGGAGGCGTGCACGGTGTTGCGCCGGTTGTACTTCTGGCCGATGGCGTTGAGGTTGGCGATGAGGCCGCAGAAGGCCCGCATGTCGTCCAGGTTCTCGGTCGGCAGCCCGACCATGGTATACAGCTTGATGTTGTGGAAGCCGTTGGCGAACACGCTCTCGGCCGCCTCGTACATGTCGTTGTCGCTGATGGTCTTGTTGATCATCTTGCGCAGTCGCTCGGAGCCGGTTTCCGGGGCGAAGGTGGCGCTCTTGCCGCCGTTCAGGGCCGCGGCCTTGCGGGCGATGCCCTGGCCGAAGCTGTTGGCGCGCAGCGAAGGCAGGGACAGGCTGATGTCCTCGAAGTCCTCCCGATCGATGAGGGCGTCGAGCACCTTCTCCACCTGCCCGTAGTCGGCCGTGGACAGGGACAGGAGGACGAGTTCGCTCTCGCCGGTGGCCGCGAGGCCCTCCCGCGCC
>CBILQL010000682.1:0-2986 GCA_966238865.1 uncultured bacterium | reverse complement strand
GAATCGGTAAGGGAGACCGCGTGGCCTTCGCCTTTCCCAACAGCGAGCAATACGTCGAGATGTACTACGGCATCCTGAAGGCCGGGGCGGCGGCAGTGCCCCTCAATACCGGGTTGCGCCGCGAGCAACTGGAGAGGATCCTGGCCGTCCTGGAGCCCCGGATCTTCTTCCTCGCCTCCCAATACCGCTCACTTTTCGCGGAGCCTGAATCCTCCCGGCCCTGCCGGACCGTGATCATCGAATTGGAGGACATGCCGGCCACGTCCGCCGCCGCCGACTGGACGGCCGTGCAACGCGGGACTGCCGACGGCGAAGGCCCCATGGATCTGCCCTCGGAAGAGCCGGACGAAGACAGCCTGGCCAGCATCGTCTATACTTCCGGCTCCACCGGGGATCCCAAGGGCGTGATGCTCTCCCACCGGAACATCGTCTCCAATACCCTGTCCATCCGCGAGTACCTGCATATCGGACCGGACGATTGCCAGATGGTGGTCCTGCCCTTCTACTACGTGATGGGGAAATCCCTGCTGAACACCCATATCCAGGCGGGCGCCAGGCTGGTAATCAACAACCGCTTCACCCATGCTTCCGCGGTCCTGGCCCAGATGGCCGAGGAGGGAGTGACCTCCTTCTCCGGCGTGCCCTCGACCTATACCCATCTGCTGCACCGCTCTCCCCTGGAGGAATATCGCGACAGGCTGCCCCGGCTCAGGTATTGCTCCCAAGCGGGCGGATACATGGCCAGGGAGTTCAAGCAGGCCCTGCTGAAGGCCCTTCCCCGGCATACCCGCCTCTATATCATGTATGGCGCCACCGAGGCCTCCGCCCGCCTCACCTATCTGCCTCCGGATCGCCTGGAGGAGAAGCCGGATTCCATCGGGATTCCCATCCCCGGCGTAAGCGTCAAGATCATCGGGCCGGACGGAAAGGAGGCGGACGAAGGACAGATCGGCGAGATAACCGCACAGGGGCCGAATATCATGCTCGGATACTTCCGGGATCCGGCGGCGACTTCCCAGAAAATCTCCCCGGACGGCCTGCGGACCGGGGACCTTGGATACAAGGATCCGCAAGGCTTCATCCATCTGGTCGGACGCAACGACGACATGGTGAAAATCCGCGGCCACAAGGTCAATTCCCAGGAAATAGTGGACGCCCTGATACGCACCCGCCTGATCTCGGAGACTTTCGTCCTCGCGGTCCCGGACGATGTCGAGGGCAACCGGCTGGAGGCCATCGCCGTGCCCATGGTCGAGTGCCAGGAGGCCAAGGTGCTGGCCGAATGCCGCAGGAACCTCCCGCGCTACAAATGCCCCAGGCGAATCTTCTTCGTGGATTCCCTCCCGAAATTCGACAATGGCAAGCTCGACCGCAGGGAATGCGAGAAGCTGGTCATCCGGTTCGGCAGCATGGATTACCGGCAGGCGGGTTGAGCATGATCAAACAGCGGTCACCCGTCGGCACGGGCGCCTATCCCGTCGGCAAGTTCAAGTCGGTCTTCACGGGGGAGGAGCCCTTCCTCCGCGACCATGTCATCCAGAAGCAGCGGATCCTCCCCGGCATGGCCTACCTGGAGATGGCCCGGGCCGCCGTCGCCGCGTCCCTGGCCAGGGGCAAGGACATGAAGATCACCCTCACGGACAGCTACTTCGTCCGCCCCATGGTGGTCAATGGGAAATGCGAGATCGAAACCTGGATCTACCCCGGGTCGTCCCATGAGTTCGGGATCGAGGTACGCTCCTCCGCGGGCCTGCATTTCCAGAGCAAGGCCTATGTGGAGGCGCGGTACGCCGTGCCGGCGCCCGTCGACCTCGCCGCCATGGAATCGGAATGTCCGCGCCAAGGCCCGAGCCGCGAGGAATTCTACGCGGGATTCGAGGCCAAGGGCATCGAGATCGGCCCCAGCCTGCAGGGCATCCGAAGCATCCGCCTGGGAGACGAGCGCTCCCTGGTGACCGTCGAGCTGGCCGGTGCCGGCAAGCGGGGCATGGTCCTCGACGTGGGCGTGCTGGACAGCTTCATCCAGAGCTCGGATTGCGTCGCCGGGAACGGAAAGAAGATCGGCATCCCCTATGCGGTGATGAAGATGGAAATCTTCGGCACCCTCGATGACCGCATGCACGGCTCCATCCGGAAATCGGAAAAAGGCTATGACTTCTCCATCTGCGACGGGCTGGGGCGGGTCAAGGTCCTGATCAAGGACTTCATCGGACGCGAGATGGAGGCCGCCCGGGACGAGATCGCCTTCTATGAGCCCTTCTGGCAGCCCCACGACGCATCCAGGGACGGAGCCAGGAAGGTCACCGTGGTCCGCGGCCAGGCCGAATACGGCGCCCTGGTCAAGGACGTGGTCTCCGTGGCGCGGCAGATGATCCTGGACCGGGCCCAGGACCAGGTCATCGAGGTGGACATCCCTCTCAACCGGCCCCTGTGGCGCGGCATCAGCGGGCTCCTGAAGACTTTGACCCTGGAGTTCGCCGGAATCGAGGGACGCATGAGCTTCGACGGCGGTCTGACCGAGGTCGGCTTCCGGAAGGCGGCCATGCCGGAAACGGGGTTCGATTGGGCCGACGGCAAGGCGGTCCTGATTACCGGCGGCATGGGCGGACTCGGCAGGGCCCTGGCGCGGGACATCGTGAAGACCGCGGGCGATTGCACCCTCCTGCTCCTGGGCAGGCGGGAGCTGGATGCCGAGGGAAGGACCTTCCTCGACGGTCTCCGCGGCAGGGGCAACCAGGCCATATACCTGGCATGCGATGTCCGGGATGAAAAGCGCCTGGAAGCCGTCCTTGCGCCCTATCCCGGGATCAATGGCATCATCCACGCATCCGGGACCCTGGCCGACGCCTATATCGCCAGGAAAACCGAGGAGGAAATCGACCGGGTCCTGGCCCCCAAGGTGGACGGCATCGAGATCCTCGACCGGCTGACCGCCCATATGGCCCTGGACTATTTCGTGGCCTTCTCCTCCATCGCCGGCGCCTTG
>CBILQL010000681.1:0-3003 GCA_966238865.1 uncultured bacterium | reverse complement strand
CGGTGATCACCGTGTCGAGGAAGTCGCCGGCCACCGTGTCGCCTCCGCGCACGAACGCCACCTTCGGATTGAATGTCTGGGCGCGCTCCTTCTGCCGTCCGCCGAACAGATTCAGGGTGAGGATGTACTCGGCGATGATGCCGGTGTCCATGGACCGCTTGAAATCGCTGACCATGTCGCGGGGCCGCGACCAGGTGATGTCGAGCTGGCGTGATCCGATGCGCATGGCGGGATGGAAGGGCATGGGCCGCAGCTTGTCTCCGGTGATGATCTCGATGTATTGGGGAATGCCCTGGGTGCCTTCCGGGAAATGCGTGGCCAGGGCGAAGATGAAGCGCTCCCGTTCTTCTTCCAGCCTGCCGGTGGTATCGATGCCGAAGACGCGCCTTTTCCCCGAAAACAGGGTGTCCCGTCCGGTATTGGCCTGGATTCCCGGCGGCGGCTGGTTGCGGTTGTAGAAGAAGAAGACGAGGGTGTCGACCAGGGCGCCGGACCAGGGGATGATGACCGCGGCCTGCTTGTCGTCCCCCTGGGCGGACCTCCAGGTCATCCCGTTGGGGGTGGTGTCCAGGAAGAGCCGGTACTCCCGGAACTTCACCGTGTCGTCGGGCACCTGCCAGGCAAGGATGTATTTCTGGAGGCTGCGGCAGGTGGCGGAGGGATCGAATCCGTCGTCGCGGAAATTCGGGCCCGGGTCCTCGCAACCCATGTCCGTGCGCGCGGTGTCCACCTGGAATTGCGCGGCGGCGCGCAGGAAGTTGTGTTTCTGCCGGTTGTCGTTGTCGCTGCAGCCGGACAGCAGCAGGAGGGCCGGCAGCAGCACGGCCAGAAGTGCCGGGAGACGGGATGGGCGGATGGGTTTCAGGGTCGGATTCCTCGTCGCAAAGGCCCCCTTATAATACGAAATTGGCCGATACCGGCCTCGTCAAAACGGCCGATTCAGCGTCGGCTGCGGCCGGGCATTGCCTTCGGCAGCCCTGTTTTTCCGGGGGGAAAACGAAAGCCGGGACCTTTAGGGTCCCGGCTGCTTGAAAACTCGCAAGCTGGTTCCTGGTCGCGGCCGATTCAGACTCGGCCGCGCGCGAACGACTCAGGCGGCCGCGGCGGCGGGGTAGACGCTCACCTTCTGCCGGTCCTTGCCGTAGCGCTCGAACTTGACCACGCCGTTCACGAGGGAGAACAGGGTGTAGTCGCGGCCCATGCCCACGTTGAGGCCGGGATGCCAGCGGGTGCCCTTCTGGCGAATGAGGATATTGCCGGCGATGACAACCTCGCCGCCGAACTTCTTCACGCCGCGATACTTCGGATTCGAATCGCGGCCGTTACGGGTGGAGCCTAGACCCTTCTTGTGTGCCATGGCTTACTTTCCTTCTTTTCCGGAGTTGGCGGCGGCGATCTTCTGCGCCTTGGTGAGGGGCACGTTCTGGACCTTGAGCTTGGCCAGGGCCTTGGCGCGGGCGCGGGCCCGGACCTTGGCCTTCTCGTCGGCGCTGGACTTGGCTGCGCCCAGGGCGATCTCGGTGACCAGCACCTCGGTGTAGTCCTGGCGGTGGCCCTTCAACAGGCGGTAGCGCTTGCGGCGCTTGCGCTTGAAGATGAGCACCTTGTCGTCCTGGTCATGGGCGAGGACTTCAAGTTTCACGGAAGCGCCGCTGACTTTCGGGGCGCCCACCGAAACCTTGTCGCCGTCGGCGAACAGGAGAATGTCCGAGACGGTGACGGTATCGCCAACCTTGGCTTCCGTCAGGGGCAGCTTCAGGGTTTCACCGACGGTGACCTTGTGCTGGAAGCCCTTGTATTCGATGACTGAGTACATGACCTTGGTCCTCTAGTAAAATCAGGCGCATTAATTTATCAAAACTACGGGGTTTTTCAAAGGTCGGTGACCATAAAGGCGGCGAAAAGTCGATTCCGCGCCTGGAATCAAGGGCTTGGGCGGGTTCCCTCCTGGAATCCCGGCAGGCGGGTACGGATCTCCTCCACCTTGGCGGCATAGACGGCGTTATGGGCGAATTCGGACAGGTCGGCATTGGCCGATTTCAGCGCCCGGACGCGATTGGCGGGGGTTTTTTGGGCTTCGTACTGGGCCGCATCCACCTGCCACAGCAAATAGAGGGTGTTTTCATGGAAAACGCGGGGATGATGGAAGGCCGGCTGGGCGGTTTGCAGCTCCGCCAAGGTTTGGCGGGCCTCCCCCGAGGTGGGATTCCGCTTCAGGATGAGCTGGCATTTGAGCATCAGCAGATCCGGTGAATCGGGAACCTTGGCCAGCCAGGCCATGAGCTTCTCGTAGGCGGAAGGGTTCTCCTCGCGGACCAGGGTCTGCACCTGGATGAAGTCCTCCTTGCCCCAATCCGCGGCCTGGTTGCCGGCCTCGAGGGCCGTCTGATAGGCTTCCGAGGCGGCTTCGGAGGCCTTGGCGGAAGGCATTGCGACGAGGTTCCCGTCCCCGGGGAGGCCGGGGGTATCCAGGCCGGCATCGTCCGTCGCGGCGGCTTCAGGGTCCGCCTGCCGGGTCTGGGCTTTGCCCGCGGAGGCCGCCTTGTCCTTGCGGCGTACCGGGGTCTTCTTCCTGGGGCGGGATTTGTCTTCGAAGGCCGGGTCCGGCCCGCCGGCGTCGGTCCCGGGCCCCAGGTTTTCCAGTCCGGCGGCGGGGAGATGGGACGGGGAACGGACGTCGAAGATGCGGTTCCAGACCAGGAATGCCGCGACCGACAAGGCCCCGATCAGGCCGATGAGCACCGCGATGGGCATGCGCTTCCGCGGGTGGCCAATCGCCAGGGCGGTCTGGTACGGGGAGGGCAAATCGGTGAAGACGAATTCGGCGCTCTCGGCCTGGGGCGGGATGCGTCCCGTGCGGGCCGGGGGCGGCGAGAACCTGGCCGGCTCCTCCAGCTTGCCGCTGAACTCGAGCAGGACCTCCTGCACCGATCGTCCCGGGCTCAGGGCCGCGAACGCCTGCTCCAGGTCCTGCCGCATGGCGCTGGCGTCGGGATACTGGTA
>CBILQL010000680.1:0-3017 GCA_966238865.1 uncultured bacterium | reverse complement strand
CGACCGGACGGCGGTACAAGCTCCCGGACGGGTTCCGGGCCAGCCGCGGAACGCCCACCCTGCGGGACAGCCTGGCGCTGCATATCACCAACCTGGTGCCCCAGGACTCCATCGACGTGTCCCTCTACGCCCTCGACAGCGCCGGGAACGACAACAGCACGTCCATGTCCGACAAGATCACCGTCATCCTCACCGACACCACCCAGCCCTCGAAGCCGGACATCTACGCGGTGGACAGCCTCACCACCCAGAACAGCTTCGTCCTGGAATGGACGGCGAGCCGGGACTCGGTGGATTCCGACAGGGATGGCCGCCTGGAGCCGGGAGACGGGCCCAACTTCGGCATCGACAGGTACCGGCTGTCCCGCATCCTCAAGCGCCCCGCCGGGGAGAAATCCGACGCGACCGATCGGCGCGACACCGTCTACGAGGTCACCGATGCGAACCGCGGCCAGGAGACGTTCCGGCACACGGTGGATTTCCTGCCTCCCGGAAAAGCCTACCTCATCACCCTCACCGCCGTGGACAGCTCCGGATATGCCTCTGAGACCGACACCGCCGAAGTCGCCACCGATTCCATCCGCTTCGCCGGCGGGGACAGCGGCCTCACCTGCCCCCCCGGATTCATCCCCATCCCGGCCGCCGAATTCCAGTTCGGCGAAACCGACGGGGGGGAGCCCGACGAGAAAGGTCCGGACGGGAAGGCGCGCCGGGTGCGGATGCAGTCCTACTGCATCGAGCCCTACGAGCATCGCGATTCCTCGGGGAGATTCGTCACCCGCGTGACCTGGGACGAAGCCGACAAGATCTGCCGGGATCTGGCCCCGGACGAGAACTCCCAGCTCTGCTCGGAGGCGCAATGGGAGCGGGCCTGCGAAGGCTTCGATGCCGACGGCCCCCATCCGCACGGCATCCAGAGCGAGAACGATCCGTCCATCCTCCAGACCAGGTGCAACCAGGGCACCGGGGACTCGGCCATGGCCATGTCCTTCGATCTCCGCAATCCCGTCTGCCTGACAAACGAAGGCGTCTTCGACATGGCCGGGAATCTCACCGAATGGGTGCGCGACTTTTATGACTCCGCTGGGATAGCGGAACTCAAAGACGCCGAGCTCGGCCACGACTTCAGTTTTTTGCAGCCGGCCTCGCCCGTCGCCCCGGAACTGCATGCCGTCCGGGGCGGCAGTTTCATCAAAGGTGAAGAAAACGTGTCTGTGGCCAGCATTCAATCCCTGGCACGCTGCTCGAACCGGGACTTCCCGGCTCCGATACGCCCCAAGGTGCGCCGCGACTGCGTGGACTCGCTCCATTCCCAGGTGGCGGTCATCTACGGCCAGGGACTGGACAATTTCCGCTGCTTCGACCTGCCGGAGCACCTGCAAGGCCTGAAGGTCACCGACGTGTTCATGCACGCCGGGGACAGCTCCTGGGTGAAGATTTTCATCGAGGGAAAGCCGACTCCCGATTCGGCCAAGATCCCCCAGGACACGGCCTTCCGCGGAAGGAAACCCCTGCAGGTCCTCATGACGCCGCTTTCCCTGGCCGAGGTGGTCTTCGAACTCGTGGCCAACCCGGACTCGACCATCGTCGACACACTGGAAGCCTCAGAAATGCGGTTCGCCTCGGAAAGCGACCTGAAGCGCATCCTGGATCGGGAAAGCCCGAGCAAGGCCTGGGCCCCGCGCAAGGTGGACGGACGCTATGCCATCCGGAAACTATACGCCCACGCCCTGACCGGCACCAGGCCGGCCAAGCCCTACATGGCCAGCCGGTCCATCGGCTTCCGCTGCTGCTCCCTGCCGCGCGCCAAGCCGGCTTCCAAGGTAGCGAACCGTTTCTAAACCGCGTTCCAAATCTTCCGCGGCAGCGAACTGACCAGGGCTCCGGCCACCCGCCCCGAATCCATCCAGGCATAACCTTCCGGCCATCGCCAGCCCTCCGGATCCGCGGGCAGCTCCGCTTCGGCTAGCCCCAGCAGGAATTGATGGTGGGTGATGCTGTGGGCGATAGTGGCGGCCCTGGGCTTGAAGGCCGGCGCCGGAAAGCCGGGGTAGGACGCGGCCCATGCCCGCTTCAAGGCCGGGATGGAGGGAGCGCCGGGCAGCTCGACCAGCGGGAAGGTGAGCAGGCCGGCCAACAGCTCCCCCTTGGGCGGGCAGAAGGTCAGCACCCGCTTCCCGCGCCTCAGGAGCAGCGCATACCCGCGTACGGATTTGGTCGCCTGCCGGGCCTTGGGAGGCGGGAATTCCTCCTGCCGCGAGGCGGCCCGCGCCCGGCAGCCCGATGCCAAGGGGCAGCTTCCGCAAGCGGGGCTGCGCGGCGTGCAGACCAGCGCGCCGAGCTCCATGAGCCCTTCGTTCACCAGGGCGGGCTCGTGCGCCCGCACCCAGGCGCGGGACAGATCCCAATAGGCCCGTTTCGCCGCCGCGTCCGCGGGAAGGAAGTCCAGGCCGTACAGGCGGCTGAATACCCGCACCAGGTTCCCGTCCAGGATGGGCTCGGGCAGGTTGAAGGCCAAGCTGGAGATGGCGCCGGCGGTGTATTCGCCGATGCCCTTGAGCCGGAGCAGCGCGTCCCGCGACTCCGGGAAACGGCCATTGTGCGCGGCCATCAATTCACGGGCGGTACCCAGGATGTTCCGGGCACGGCTGTAATACCCCAATCCTGCCCAGTGGGCGAGCACGTCCTCTTCCGGGGACGCGGCCAGGGTGGCCAGGTCCGGGAAGCGCTCCATCCAGCGGACATAATGGCCGAGGACGGTGGCCACCTGGGTTTGCTGGAGCATGATCTCGGCAATCCAGGTCCGATACGGATCCCGGCGGGGATTGCCGGCGCCGCCCGGGATCGGTTCCGCCACCCGCATGTCGGAATCCGAAGACCTCTCGGTGCGCCAGGGCAAGGGCCGGGCGGCGGCCTTGAACCAGTTCGCCAGGTCCGCGGCAGCGGCGGCGATGGCATCCGGATCGATGACGGGCGGCTCTCGAGTCGGGGACATCGGATAGAAAAATACTCACGAC
>CBILQL010000679.1:0-3021 GCA_966238865.1 uncultured bacterium | reverse complement strand
GCCGGCACAGCGAGAGCCCCAGCCCCCAACCCCGCTTTTTGGTGGTGAATCCGGGGTTGAAGATGTGCTTGACGTGCTCCCTCGGGATCCCCTTCCCGTTGTCCTCGATGGAGATGCGGACGTTCTCCTCCTCCGGCGAGTACCGGGTAGAAATAGTAATTAAACCCGCCTCCACCTCGATGCTGTCCACGGCGTTGCGGATCAGGTTTTCCACCACCCAGCCCATCAATTCCCGGTTAATCCAGATTTCCGGCAGATCCTCCAGCCGCAGCTCGATGCGGATGCGCTTGCCGAGGTGCGGCAGGCGGCTCTGGAAATAGCCCGAGGTGAATTCGATGATCTCGTTCAGGTTCTGCTTCTTGAGCTCCGGGACGGATCCGATCTGGGAGAAACGGGTGGCCACCCGGTTTAGGCGGGCGATGTCGCTTTCCATCTCGCCCACCATGCGCAGGTTCTTCTCCGCGTCCGGGGTGCCTTCCAGCTTCATCTTGAGGAAGTCGATCCATCCCAGCAGGGAGGAGATCGGGGTCCCGAGCTGGTGGGCGGTCTCCTTGGCCAGGCCCACCCAGAGCAGGCTCTGCTCGTTCGAGCGGATGATCTGGAACCCGAAATACCCCATGAAGCAGAACAGGAAGATGATGAACAGCTCCAGCGCCGGCATCCAGGCCAGGATGTGCACCAGCGGGAATTCGCCGTAATGCAGGAAGCCCCAGTTGTGCCCCTCCGCCTCCAGCTCCAGGGGCTTGTTCTTCCGGTCCATCTGCTTGACGAGCTTGAGCAGGAACTCCTGCTCGGCCTTGGGCAGGTAGTAGAAGGGCACCTGGGGCACCTTGCCCTGATCGCGCCCGAGGAAGGTGTGGGCGATGTTGTTCCAGTTGATGGGGACGTTCTGGTTGTCGGTGATGATCATGGGCACCTGGGACTTGCGCACGATCTCGTTGAAGATGACGTTGATCTCCTCGCGGTTGAGCTGCTCGGAGATGGCGACCGCGTAGAGGCGGGCCTCCTTGTCGTTGATCTCCAGGGCCTGGGACTCCAGGGTGGAGATGAAGACCTGGTTGAGGATGGTGAAGCACCCGAGCAGCGCCAGCGCGGACGTGAAGAGGATGTACTTGATGTTGGCGAGGGTCAGCGATGTGAGCCAGGAGCGCACCCTGCGGACGCCGGGAAGGCGGAGGGCGCGGGTGATGAATCCGGTGTGGTCGGATGCCAAAGACTGCCTCTAGTCGATTCGCCGGGGGTTTTCCGTTTTTCGTTTTTCGTCGGGGATGTCCCTGGGGCGAGGGCTATGGTCCGGCCCACGGCCCATAAACCGATTCCCCTGCGAAAAACGGAAAACGGAAAACGGAAAACCCCTCTTGGTAGCCACCGACGCCTTCTTCACTTCTTCTTCGGAGAAATCTCTTCGATCCCCCCCAGGTACGGCCGCAGGGCCTCCGGCACCCGCCAGCCCCCTTCCGCCGTCTGGAAGCTCTCAAGGAGCGCCACCAGGACGCGGGGCGTGGCCAGCCCCGATCCGTTCAGGGTGTGCACGAACTGGGTCTTGCCGTCCAGCTTGGTGCGGATGTTGGCGCGGCGGGCCTGGAAGTCCTCGAAGTTGGAGCAGGAGCTCACCTCCAGCCACTTCTCCTCGGCGGGGGCGAAGACTTCCAGGTCGTAGGTCTTCGCCGATCCGAAGCCCATGTCGCCGGTGCACAGGAGCAGCACGCGGTAGCGCAGGCCCAGCTTGCGCAGGAGGTTCTCGCCGAAGCGGCGCAGGTCCTCGAGCGCGTCGTACGACCTGGACGGCTCGGTGAACCTGACCATCTCCACCTTGTCGAACTGGTGGAGGCGCAGGAACCCGCGGGTGTCCTTGCCCCAGCTCCCCGCCTCGCGGCGGAAGCAGGGGGTGTAGCCGGCGTAGGAGATGGGCAGGGCGGCCGCGTCCAGGATCTCGTCGCCGTGCATGTTGGTGATGGGCACCTCGGCGGTGGGGCAGAGGAAGAGATCGTCGTCGGTGCGGTACATGTCCTCCTCGAACTTCGGCAATTGCCCCGTGCCGATCATCGCGTTCCGGTTGACGAGGATGGGCACCTGCACCTCGGTGAAGCCGTGCTCCAGGGTCTGCACGTCGAGGAAGAAGTTGAGCAGGGCCCGCTCCAGGCGCGCGCCCATGCCGGTGTAGACGGGGAACCCCCGCCCGGTGATCTTGGATCCGCGCTCGAAGTCGTACAGCCCCAGGTCCTTGGCGATGTCCAGGTGGTGCTTGGGCTTTCCGCCCTGGGGCCCGGTCGGGGCGGGGGCGCCCGGGGGCGCCCATTCGGCCACCACCTGGTTGTCTGCCGATGACTTGCCGAAGGGCACGCTGGCATGGGGGATGTTGGGGACCAGCAGGGCCATGGACCTGAAGCGCCCGTCCAGCTCGTCGAACTTCTCCTGCAGGGCCTTGATCTCGTCGCCGAGGGCCCGGGTCCTCTCGATGTCCGCGCCCGCGTCCTGGCCGGCCTTCTTGAGCCTGGCGATGTTCTCCGAGGAGGCGTTGCGCTCGGCCTTGAGCTGGTCGAGGCGCCCGTTGATGCGGCGCTTCTCGATGTCCAGGTTGACCATGGCGTCCAGGTCGACGGAGGCCGCGGCCCCCCGGCGCTCCAGGCCCTGCCTGACGGTGTCCACTTCCTCGCGATACAGCCTGGGATCCAGCATGACGGTTCTCCGACGTTTTCGACCCTGAATCTAGTAAAATGCGCCAAACGCTTGGTTTCGGCGAGGGGTGTCTTGCTAGTTTATACCCGGCCGCGAACCGGCCTCTACGCCAACCGTCCGTCCCTCAAGGGGGAGCCTTTGCTTCGAATCCGCCCATCCGCCGTCCCGCTGTTCCTGGCCCTGCTCCTAGCCGGACTGGCTCCGCCTGCCCGCGCGCAGACCTACGACGTGGTGGGGCTCGTGCTCGACGCGGAGAAGGGGGAGCCCATCCCGGCGGTGCGCGTGGAGACCAGGAGCGGGAAGCTCCTGGGGCTGACCAAGTCCAACGGCCTGCGCTACTGG
>CBILQL010000678.1:0-3024 GCA_966238865.1 uncultured bacterium | reverse complement strand
AGTACAGGCCCACCTGGCCATGGGCATCCCGGAAGGCCGGCGGAAACATCCCCGGCAGGAGGACGGCGACCAGGCTATACCCAAAGGCAACCCCTACTCCCAGGGCAATGAGGGTGAACATATTCAAGCTGCGATGGACAAGGGAGGCCCAGCCCCGCACGAAGAACGGCCACCCGCCCCAAAGGACCACCGGGGTGGCCAGGAACAGCTCAACCCACTTACGGGTGCCCGGATGAAGCCAGGCATCGAGACCAGCTCCTGGAAGGAGATGGGCCATGGCGATGAAGACCAGGGGAAGGGTCAAGGCGGTGCTGACCCAGAAGCGGCGCCGCATGTCCACCAACTCGGGGTTTTCCCCTTCGTCTGTGGAAACGGGGGTGCGGGGCTCGAGCGCCATGCCGCAGATGGGGCAACTGCCGGGAGCGTCCCGGACAATCTCGGGATGCATGGGGCAGGTGTATTGGGCCCCGGTGGTGCCCTGGATCGGGCTCGGCGAGCTAAGGGATGTGGGGGTTTCCCTTGGCGGATGATGGTGGGCGCGGGCATGACCATGGTCATGGGTTGCACCCGGCCGGTCGCTTCCATTGGCCGGCTCGGCAGGCTTTCCGGTATCGGCGAATTTCCCGGGGTCCTTATCAAACTTGGTTTTACAACCCAGGCTGCAGAAATGGTAGGTCCGCCCCCCGTAGTCGGATTTTCCCGCGGCTTTTTCGGGTCGGATGGTCATCCCGCAAACCGGATCTTTGACGGTCCCGCTGGATTCCGCTTGGGAATGCTGGGCATGGCCTCCCGCGGCGTGGTTTCGGGATGGTTCTTCGGCTGCCATTCGGGTTTCCTCTCCAAAGTTTCCAAAATAACTTCCAGGGCACCGAATTGGTCCTCCCGGATGCCTCCTTCCAAGACGAAGCGGCCAGCCAATCCTTACACCCTCCATTGGGTTGAATTGGGATGGGAAGCCAATTGGTGGTGGCGCCGCAGGAATCCATACCCGGCAGGTTTCAGCGCAAATGGAGAAACCCTATCCTATGAACGAGCAGGGAGAAATCCTCGCGGAAATCCATCCGGTGGTTTTGGCGGCGATGAAAGAGAACCTGCGCAAGGAGGCTCGGCTCGCCGCGGCCGCTTATCTGGAGGAGTTGTACGACCCCGCCACCGGAAAGCTGCGCGACGCGGAGAAATTGCCCGAGATTCAGAATTCCGCGGATAAAATTTCCCGCGCGTTGTCGAAAGGAGCCGCCCGATGAACGCCATGCTCAAGTCCGCGCTGGGTATCGTGACCCTGGCTGCGACCGTCTCCGCACAGGTCCCGGAACCTGATTTCAGGAAAATGACGTGGAGCTTCACCGGCCCCATCACCTGGCTCGCATCGAAGATCTTCCAGTATGCGGGAGATTACGGCTACTACCAGGATAACAACCCCTCCTACGGGATTTCCAATACCGACCCCCTGACCGACAGGCGGCATTGGCGGTACGTCTATTACACCGGCCTGGCCGCGAAACGCATTGTCGCATGGGGCAGTTGGGGTCTTCCCAGCATCCCGGCTCCCTTTGTGGACGCCCAAGGGGTCCGACGGGACGGCTGCGGCCATACCCATGTGACCTATGGCGTGTGGATGCAGTATGGGTACTACTCCGGTGGCACCTATTACACCGGGTGGGTGGGCCCGCTCAACGGCGGCTCCCTGAGCGGCGTCCGGGTGAACAATTACACCTGTTCGCATCAGATCGGAGCGTCAGCGCATGCATCCTGGGGCAGTTCGGCATTCACATTCGACTTCCCCAAAACCGGCAATATCTGGCAGGCCTTGGTTTTGGGGGGAGTCGCCAATTCCCACGGAGCCGGATTGTGCGGAGGTACCTTCGCCTGCATCAACCAGCCCTGGTTGGGAGCCTATACCGTTCCCTATTGAAATGCGCCGCGGCCCCCGCCCCCATTACCCCCTCCTCCGGGCGGCCATAGGTGTAAGGAATTTTCTCTTTCCCCGTCTTGCTCCCTGAACGTCCCACCCAGGCCGGGTCGGGCGAAACCAAGGAGTCCCAATGCAAACCCAAATCCTCAAGGCCCCGGACATCTCCTGCGGCCATTGCGAGCACTCCATCAAGCAAGCCCTCGGTCCCGTCTCCGGCATCCACCGCGTGGAGGTGGGCATCGACCGGCAGGAGGTCCAGGTGGAATTCGATGAACGCCAGGTCGACCGTGGGGAGATCGAGGCCATCCTCGCCCGGGAAGGCTATCCCGTCGCCTCGGAGGCTGCCAAGGCTATGCCGCGGGGTGGAAGCTCCTGCTGCGGGTCCTGCCACATCTGAATTCGAACCCACCTGAGTCCCCAAGGAGCAAGCCATGTCCGCACCTTCTTCGACATCTACCCGCATCGAGGGGGGCATGGCCCCCCTTTCCCGACCCCAGAGCCAGGAGTCCTCGGCTACGGAGCTCCAACTCCAGATTACCGGGATGACCTGCGCCGCGTGCCAATCCCGCATCCAACGCAAGCTCAAGGCCGAGCCCGGAGTCCGGGACGCTTCGGTCAACCTCGTTACCGGCCAGGCCCAGGTCCGCTTCGAGCCGGCAAGAACCTCCGCCGATCGCCTGGTCACGGTGGTGGAGGGCCTAGGCTATGGGGCAAGGCTTCCTTCCCCCAAGGCCGATGTCCTGGCCGAAGAATCCACCCTTGAGGCGGAACAACGTCGTGAATATGTGGCACTTCGCAATCGTGCCCTTCTGTCCCTGGCCTTCGCCCTGCTGGCCATGCTGGTCTCCATGCCGCTCATGGCGATGCATGCCGGGCACGGGCTCAGCGTCGATCCCTTCATGCGCTGGATGATGGGCGCCTTGAATCCCATGCTCGAAGCCGCCCTTCCCTGGCTCTACGCTGTGGACAAGGACCTGCTGACCCTTCTTCTCCTCGCGATGACCGTCTGGGTCATGGCCGTGCCTGGGCGTCCCTTCTATGTCCGCGCGTACCGGGCCGCCCGCCATGCCTCCGCGGATGCGACCTCCCGCCCATGCCTAGGGCACCTCCCA
>CBILQL010000677.1:0-3027 GCA_966238865.1 uncultured bacterium | reverse complement strand
ACCTGCACAAGAACCGGCGGCGCAAGGCCAGCATCCGCTTCCCGAGCCTGGCCATCGTCAAGCGCGTGCCCGAGAGCCTGGCCTACAAGCTGCGCCACATCCTCGTGGTCCTGCGGGTCCTCACCCTGGGCCTCCTGTGCGTGGCGCTGGCGCGGCCCCAATACGGCGAGGCCGTCGAGGACGTGACCACCCAGGGCATCGACATCGTGCTGGCCCTCGACCTCTCCACCTCCATGAAGATCATGGATTTCCGGCCCCAGAACCGCCTCTTCGTGGCCAAGCGCACCATCGAGAAGTTCATCCTCGGGCGGCGCAACGACCGCATCGGCCTGGTGGTGTTCGCCGGGCAGGCCTTCACCCAGTGCCCGCTCACACTGGACTACGGCGTGCTCGTCCAGTTCCTCAAGAAGGCCGACTTCGGGATGATGGACGACGGGACCGCCATCGGCACCGGCATCCTGACGGGCCTCAACCGCCTGCGCGGCTCCGCGGCCAAGAGCAAGGTGATGGTGCTGCTCACCGACGGCGAGAACAACGCCGGCGAGGTGGACCCGGTGACGGCTTCCAAGGCCGCGGCGGCCCTGGGCATCAAGATCTACACCATCGGCGTGGGCAGGCAGGGCGAGCAGCCCATGGAGATGGAGGATCCGCTCTTCGGCAAGCGCATCGTGAGCGTCCCCACCAAGATCGACGAGCCCATGCTGCGCACCATCGCCTCCCTGACCGGCGGCCAGTACTACCGCGCCCAGGACCCCAAGGGCCTGGAGGAGATCTACGCCACCATCGACAAGCTGGAGAAGACCGAGATCACCTCGAACAGCTATTACCGCTACCACGAGCTGTTCCGCAACCTGCTGCTCCTGGCCCTGCTCCTCCTGCTCCTGGAGATAGGCCTGGCGAACACGAGGTTCATGAAGATCCCATGAGATTCGCATCCCCTGAAAGCTTCTGGCTGCTCCTCTCCCTGCCGCTCCTGGCGGGTTTCTTCCTCTACGCCTTCCGCAAGAAGCGCAACACCCTGCGCCGCTTCGCCCAGGTGGAGATGCTCAAGCGCATGACCGAGAGCTTCTCCCAGCGCCGGCAGGTCTTCAAGTCCTTCCTCATCCTGCTGGCGGCCGGCTTCTCCGTGCTCGCCCTGGCCAGGCCCCAGTTCGGCACCCGGATGGAGCTCATGAAGCGCAAGGGCCTGGACGTGGTCATCGCCGTGGACGTCTCCCTGTCCATGCTCGCCGAGGACATCAAGCCCAACCGCATGGCGCGCTCCAAGCAGGAGATCGGCAAGTTCGTCGATCGCCTGGCCGGGGACCGCGTGGCCCTGGTGGCCTACGCCGGCGAGTCCTTCCTCCAATGCCCCCTCACGTCCGACTACGGCGCCTTCAAGATCTTCCTCGACGTGCTGGGGCCCGACCTCATCCCCACCCCGGGCACCGATCTGGGCGGCGCCCTGGAGGCCTCCCTCAAGGCCTTCGATCCCAAGGAGCGGAAATACCGGGTGGTGGTGCTCATGACCGACGGCGAAGACCACTTCGGCCGCGCCGAGAAGGCCGCGGAGGAGGCCGCCAGGCTGGGGGCGGCGGTGTTCACGGTTGGCATCGGCTCGCCCGAGGGCGTGCCCATCCCCGTGAAGCAGGCCGACGGCTCGGTGACCTACAAGAAGGACAAGCGGGGCAACGTGGTGACCACGAGGATGGACCAGGAGCTGCTGCAGAAGATCGCCATGGCGACGGGCGGCAAGTACTACCACGCCGAGCCGGGCCGCTTCGAGCTCGAGGAGGTCCTCAAGGAGATCAACAAGATGGAGAAGCGGGAGACCGAGGGCGAGCGCTTCAGCCATTACGAGGAGCGCTTCCAGATCCCGCTGGGCATCGCCCTGGTGCTGCTGGTGGCCGAGATGCTGATTTCCGATCGCCGCACCCGCAAGAAGGCCTGGTCAGGGAGGTTCTCATGACGCCGTCCGCGCCGCATCGCGCCCGGCTGTCCGCGGTCCCCGCAGCGGTCCTGCCGGCCGTCCTCCCCGCGCTCCTCTTCTCCGCCCTCGCGGTTTCACCCTGCCGCGCCCAGGCCTCCCCGTCGGACGACACGGGAACCCTTAGCCCGATGGATGACCCGGCGGATCCCGCCTCCGGGGCAGCGTCGCAGGACCTGCTGTCCGGGCTGGAAAGCGGCAAGGGGCGGTCCTGGCTCGACCGCGTCAAGGGATGGCTGAACGCGGGCGGATCGGCGGCGCGCCAGGCCGCCAAGGCCTACGCCGCCGGCGATTACGACCTCGCCCTGCAGAAGCTGGCCGAGGCCGAGCTCGATCGTCCCGGGACCCAGGCCCTGGCCTACAACGCCGGCAACGCGCATTTCCGCAAGAAGAAATACGAGGAGGCCATCGCCGCCTACAAGAAGGCCCTGCACGGGGACGACGCCGGCCTGGCGGCTTCGGCCTATTACAACCTGGGCAATTCCCTGTTCCGCAAGGGCGAGTTCGCCGTCCAAAGCGGCAAGCAGGAAGGCATCGAGGACTACCGCGAGGCCATGGCCAATTACAAGAAGTCCCTGGAGATCCGGCCGGACAACAAGGACGCCAAGCGCAACATCGAGGTGGTGCAGGCGCGCATCAAGGAGCTGCTCGAGCGCCAGCAGCAGGAGCAGCAGCAGAATCCCGGCAGCCCGCAGAAGCCGCCGGAGCCCAGCGAGGCGGCAAAGCAGGCTCTGGCCCGCGCCCTGCAGCTCGTCGCCGAGCGCCGCTACGCCGAGGCCAAGGCATTGCTCGAGGACATCATCCAGAAGGACAAGACCGCCATCACCTTCCAGGGCCACGTGCAGCGCATCGACGACGCCCTGCGCATCCTGCGCGGAGAGGCCCCGGCACCGCCCCAATCCCAGGATCCCCGCTCCGGGCAGGGCGGCGTGGGGGTGATATGAGATCAGCGACGATACCTGCGGGCGGCCCGGCGGAGATGCCGGTGAAAACCGCCTTCCTGATCGCGGCCCTCGTGGCCGTCCTGGCCGGCGGCGCCTCGGCGAAAGGGGCCCAGGGCG
>CBILQL010000676.1:0-3028 GCA_966238865.1 uncultured bacterium | reverse complement strand
CGAAGGCAGTCCCTCAGAAAAGATTGATGTTCACGTCCAGCCCCTTCTTCTCGATCTGCTTGAAGAGGGAGTCCGCGCTGTTCAGGGTCGAGCGCAGCTCGACGTAGAAGGTGGAGTCGTTGAGCATGGCTCCCAGGGTGCTGTTGCCGGAGTTCGCGCGGGCCAGCAGGCGGTTCATCTCGTCGGCCACCTTGTCCGCCTTCTCCACGACCGCCTTCAGGCGGTCCGAGACCTCCTGTCCGTTCCGGATGATGTTCCGCACCGGCTCCTCCTGCTCCTTGAGGATGAAGCGAACCTGGGAGCTCGCGTTCTCGAGGTTGTTCAGGCTGGTCTTCACCTTGGGGTCGATCTCCTGCAGGAACGCGCCGAGGCGCCGGCTCACGTCCTCGGTCTGCCGCACCAGCCCGTTGAAGGTGGACACGAACTCGGGCTTGCCCACCGTGCTGTCCATCACCGAGCGCAGCGACCGCACCAGTGTCTCCGCCTCGACGAACACCTCGCCGGCGACGCCCATGGCCTCGGCGATGCCGGCGTCTATGCTGCCGGTGAACTCGCCCCCGGGCGCGACCGTCTCCGCCGAGCCTCCGAGGAGGATGCCGATCTGGCGCTCGCCCATGAGGCCGATGTTCTGGATGCGCACGTCCGAATCCTTGGGGATGCGGATGCCCCGGTTCAGCTTCACCGTGACCCGCACCCGGTTGCCTTCCAGCGCGATGTCATCCACCTTCCCGGCCTTCACGCCGTTCACCTTGACCGGATCGCCGCCCTGCAGCGTGCTCACCTGGGTAAAATAGATCCGGTAGGCGTCGAATTTCTGGCCGGGCTTGGCCTCCTTCAGGAAATAGACCCCGAACAGGAGGATGAAAACGGAGAGGAGAACGAAGACGCCTACGACGATGTTGTTCTTGCGATCGGTCATTGTCCTTGCGCCGCCGGAACTCCACGGGATCCGCGCGATTTCTGCAATTATCGCAAATATAGATTAACTAAACAAACTCTACGGTTGGCGGAGGCGGGGAAAAAGGGAGAAGACGGGAGGAAGGAAAGGGTAAAACGGGACGAGGGACGGGTTGTGGGGTATCGGGGAGGGGCTGCAGGTTGACCGGAGAGGGACGTTTTTTGTTTTTCGTTTTTTGTTTTTCGTCGGGCCGCAGCCTTGGGTTGCGGGTCCCCTCGGGGCCTGCACCCCCGGGACGACCCCAACGTAAAACGAAAAACGTAAAACGTCGAAGCCGCGCCCGCAGGGAGTCCCGGCCCGCGTCGGCAGGGGATCCCTACTCGTACACCTCCGTCGACAACCTCGTCAGGCTGTTCAGCCGGCTCTTGTTCTTCATCGTCTCGATCAGCTTCTCGTTGAACAGCTTGGCGGCGTCGATGCCGTTCATCTTGAGGAGCATGTTCATGGCGATGACCTCGGAGATCACCGTGATGTTCTTGCCCGGGGAGATGGGGATGATGACCTTGGAGACCGGCACGCCGATGACGTCGGTGGTGAGGGGATCCAGGCCGGTGCGCTCGTAGTTCTCGCCGTCGCGCCATTTCTGCAGCTCCACCACCACCTCCACCTTCTTGGTGTTGCGGATGGCGCGGATGCCGAAGAGCTTGCCCACGTCCACGATGCCGATGCCGCGGATCTCCATGTGGTGGCCCAGGATCTTGTTGCCCTTGCCGATGATGCTGTGGCCCTTGCGGATGAGGTGCACGATGTCGTCGGCCACCAGGCGGTGCCCGCGCTCCACCAGGTCGAGGACGCATTCGGACTTGCCCACCCCGCTCTCGCCCACGTAGAGCATGCCCACGCCGTAGACGTCCACCAGGGAGGCGTGCACGGAGCAGTAGGGCGCGAACCAGTCCTCCAGGATGTCCTGGACCTCGGTGCAGAAGTCGAGGGTCTCGCGGCTGGTGGTGATGATGGGGACGTTCTGGCTGAGGCACATCTGCATCAGCTCCTCGTGCAGCCCGGCGTTGTGGGTCAGCACCCAGAGCGGGGAGCGGTAGTCGTGGAGGCGGGAGAAGATCTCCTTCCGCTTCTCGGCGCCGACGCTTTCCAGGTAGGACCATTCCGTGGTCCCCACGATCTGGACGCGCTGGTAGGAATAGACGCCGGTGAAGCCCGCCAGGGCCAGGCCCGGGCGGTGGAGGTTGGCCTCTATGATTTCGGTGCAGAGCGAGGACTCGGGGGTCCTCAGGGCGAGGGACAGTTCGTCTTTGAACTGATAATAGAAATCCCTCACAGGGAGGGATCTCTTTCGGTTTATCTCAAGGCGGTTGAATTCGATGGATTCTGGCAAGTTCCTACCGGCTCGTCATTCCCCCACCAGGCTACCGATGGGCACGGACTTGTGAATTTTAAGTTTCTCGTTCTCTTTCTTCAATTGCCGCTCGACCTTGTCGAGCATGCTTTCGATGGCCTTGTACATGTTTTCTTCCTCGGCGTGCGCGCAAATCGACTTGTCGAGGATTTTCACGATGATTTCGGCTCGGCGGACGCCGTTGCGCTCGGCATCCAGGATCACGTGGGCACCCGTGATGGAATCGTTGAACTTCTCGATCTTGTTCAGACTTTCCTTGAGGCTGGCATGAAGTTGGGGGGAGGCATGGAAGTGCCGCGCAGTGATCTGAATCTTCATGATTTTCTCCTTTGGAATGACCTCGAACGTGTCACGACGGTAGGAGGCATGGTTGCCCAACAATCAATGTACATAAATGGCCTTTTCGGGGGTTAGGGGTATCCGTGACGGAGTGGCGATGGACCCGGGCAAGGCCGGCCCGGACGGCCCCCGGCGACCCGCAAAAAACCGAAATCTTGGGCGGATGACCAGGGGACCATCATTTTCATGATACCGGCCACCAGGGGGGTTGTCAAGCCGTTCCGAACCGGAAATTCGACAGGCAGGGAGCCCGAGTAATAGGCGGGAAATCCGACCGCACGGGTAGGATTTCCCGCAGCGATGCTAGGGTCTGTCTGAATATTCCCTTCCCAACCCCTGCGGGGTTGGGCCCCAAAACCAATTACGTCGCGAGGGCG
>CBILQL010000675.1:0-3029 GCA_966238865.1 uncultured bacterium | reverse complement strand
TCCATGGCGTCGAGCGTGCCGGAGGTGACGGTCAGGCCGGCCCGGGCCACCGGCCGCGTCTCAACCATCGGCCCGGCGCCAATACTGGCGTGTGCGGGCGTCCCGGATGACGAAGCCCAGACGCCCCAGTTCGGCGCGGAGCTCCCGGTTGTCGCCGGCGCGGGTCCAGAGGATTTCCAGGGCCTCCTGCTTGAGGCGGAACACCGCGTCGCGATCGATGAGATCGGCGGAATTCAGCTCCCGGCCGCGCTCCGCCAGCGGTTTCAGCTCCGCCGCGGCGCCGTCGGCGCCGGGCAGCTCCGCGATGCGCAGATACAAGGGGTTGAGGAAGCGGCGGCTGCACGGGAAATAGGGGCTGGCCTCGATGGGCGGCACGGGTTGGGCCGCCATCAAGGGGTTCACCTGGAGGAAGCGAGCGCCCAGGTTCGAGGACCAGGCCCCCAGCCGACGCAGATCCGCCAGGTCGCCGAGCCCCCAGCTCTCCGCCGACCGCACGGAGTACAATTGCACCGCCCATCCCCAGGCGCGCCGCGACGGAGGCGGCTGGCAACGCATGGAGGGTTCGGCCGTCCCATCGGAGGCGGAGGTCTCCTTCTCCAAGGGGCCCATGGCACGCCGCAGGGCCTCGCGGACATCGGGCGGCGTCTCGCGCCAGATTTCGTGGGCGTCCTTGAAGCCGCTTTCAATTCCCCAGGGATCGGTTTCCGCTTTCGGGGTCGACGTCGGATGGGCCATGGTGATTCGAAAATATGTTTTGCAAACCGTCACCAGCCATGCAAATTTCGTCCATTTCGGGCGGAGAAGCCCGGCTGGAGTGCCAGGCGTGTGGTCGCTGATTTATTGCGTACGTCCCGAGGATTTGCTTCGAAGCCGGCCGTGCCCCGGGTCAGTGGAACCACCACCGTACCTTGTAACGGCGCTGGCCCGGCACCGTGACGGCAAAAAAAAGTTCCGTCTGAGGCAGGCGCTCTTACAGGCGACTAACGCACCGGAACCCGCCATCACGTGAAAAGTATGCGGGAATTCCAGGAAAACGTTTATAGGTAGCCGTCTCAATGGTGGCGTTCTGTCCAAAACCACGCACTACCCTGCCCGGGCCGCTCGGAGGGCCCACCGGATCCGTGGTCGGAGCCGTATCGTAATTGGCAAACCATTCATTCGTCCGCTCGCTCACGTTGCCAATCATGTCGTAGAGCCCCCAGGCATTGGGACGCTTGCCCGCCACCGACATGGTTTTGCCAGCTTTGACCCAGGCGTAATGAGGTCCGATCCGCTGATCGTCGCCCCAATAGAATTCCGTGGCCGTGCCCGCCCTGCAGGCATGCTCCCATTCGGCTTCGGTAGGCAGGCGGAAGCCGCGGGCCGAATATTCGATGACCACTCCGTCCAGCAGGGTGACCGGGCCATCGGCCTGTGGTATGTTGACCACGGTGTCGCGTCTGGCGGTGTAGCGGTATACCGTATCCAGGCCGAACTTCCGGCTCCGGGCATTGCAATAGAGGGCGGCGTCGTACCAGTTGACCCGCTCCACCGGCCTGGACAGGTTGACGCCGACCTGTCCATGGATTTCCGTGGCCCCATTGAAGTAGGAGGGATTCCGTCCCATCAGGGCCAGGTACTCGGCCTGGGTGACTTCGGTGCTGTCCATCCAGAAGGTGGAAACCGTGACGGTATGTTTGGGTCGATGATCATACAGCGGGCCCCCCGATTCCGAACCCATGCCGAAGCTCCCGCCCGGAATGCGCTTCATGCGCGGACAGTCCGGGCAACCTTCGGGAACGCCGGTGGAATCAGCCATGACGATGTCGACCGGCGGGGGCAGGCCGTCTCCTTCTTCGGAAAAAAGGGAGCAGCTGGTGATGAGGCACGCTCCGAAGCCAACGGCAAGCCGGATAAGGTTTTTCCTTTCCAGGTTCAACTCAACCTCCACATGGATCTCTCCAAAGGGCGGATAGAAAAATTCAGGCGAAAGGGCTTGCGCCGTCTACCTTTCCTGGAACACGACGACGGACCAGGCCTGCGCCCAATACGCCCCGTCCACCGCTTCAGCCCTCTCCTTCGGCCAGAAGTTCCCCGCGCTTTCGGCCCATTTGGCGGTGTCCGCGAGGCGCAGCCATTTGCGTCCGGCCTTGGCGGCGGGGAGGAAGAAGAACGCGCCGGTATCGCCCATGTTGACGCACAAGAGGAAATCCGTATCCCCGACTGCGCTGCCGTCGATGCGCCATTGCAGGCGGCGGTCGCCGTCCACGAGGAAGGAGCTGCCATCCTCGCGGGTGAACCAATGGGTCACCTCCCCCGAGGTCCCGGAAGTCGCTTGCCCGCCGGGGGCCGCCCCGGCACCCGGTTCCGCGCCGGCTTCGTGGAGGACGAAATCCCCGAACACGTCCTGGCGCAGGCAGGGATGCGCGCGCCGCAGGGCGAGCAGGAAGCGGGTGAACAGGAATAGGCCGTTCTTGCCGGTGGGATTGCCGTCCCGGCCGTAATTGTCATGGTAGGACCCGGATCCTCCCGTGGGCGCGGCGGTGGGAGCCGGCGTCGCGATCATGTCGTAGTTCTGCCACATGGCCATGCTGTCGATCTTGTAGGGATTGTTGTTGCCGTTCTGGGTGCGGGCGAATTCGTCCCCGCCCAGGGTCATGGGCACTCCCCGCGAGAACATCTGCACGGCCAGGAAATTGCGCAGGCGCTGGCGGCGCAGGGCCTGGCTGCCGTCGCTGTCCCAGGACAGGTTGTTGTCGGCGCCGCCGTCCGAGGGCCCGAAGGGCCAGGTCACGCCGTTGTTCTTCTGGTTGTAGCTCACCAGGTCCATCAAGGTGAAGCCGTCGTGGGCGGTGATGAAGTTGACGCTCTTCTGGGGCCCGCCCTGGTCGTGGAAGCGGGCGTAGTCCCCATTCACGGCGGCGGCGAAGGCCGGGGCGTTGCCGTCCCCCTTGAGGAAGCGCCGCACCGTGTCCCGGTATTCGCCGTTCCATTCCGCCCAGCCCTTGGGAAATCCGCCCACGTGGTAGCCGGAGATGTCCCAGGCCTCG
>CBILQL010000674.1:0-3035 GCA_966238865.1 uncultured bacterium | reverse complement strand
CTTTGAGATTGAGCCCCATGGCCGGGCGAACAAGTGAGGAGAGCCATTCGGGAAATCACAGGTTTCCGAAATGCATTGCGATCAGCCAGGTGACATCGCAATTCTTTTCCGGTAAGGACCCCTCCAATAGCTAACTTCCACCCATGTCCACCACCAGCCACTCCCATACCAACGCCCTCATCCGCGAAACCAGCCCCTACCTCCTCCAGCATGCCCACAACCCCGTGGACTGGCATGCCTGGGGCGATGAGGCCCTGGAGAAGGCCGCGCGGGAGGACAAGCTGCTGCTCGTCTCCATCGGCTACTCCGCCTGCCATTGGTGCCATGTCATGGAGCGGGAGTCCTTCGAGGACGAGGGCATCGCCGCCCTCATGAACGAGTCCTTCGTCTGCATCAAGGTGGACCGGGAGGAGCGGCCCGACGTGGACCAGGTCTATATGAACGCGGTGCAGCTCATCAGCGGGCATGGCGGCTGGCCCCTCAACTGCTTCGCCCTGCCCGACGGGCAGCCCGTCTACGGCGGCACCTATTTCCGGCCGGGGCAATGGAAGGAGGTGCTGCGCAGCCTTGCGGATCTGTGGCGGAACGATCGGCCCAAGGTCCTGAAGTACGCGGCGCAGCTCACCGAGGGCGTGCGCAACAGCGAGCGTTTCGGGTCCGAGGCGGACGCCGGCCCGGGGGAGGGGGGAGCGTGGTCCCTGGAGGAGGCCCGGGCCATGGTGGGGGGGTGGAAACCCCTCTTCGATCGCGGCGAGGGCGGCATGAACCGTGCGCCGAAATTCCCCCTGCCGAGCAATTGGCGCTTCCTGCTGCGCTATGCCAAGGCCGCCGGCGACGCCGAGGTGGAGGCCCAGGTCCGGCTAACCCTCGAGAAGATGGGCTACGGCGGCATCTACGACCACCTGGGCGGCGGCTTCGCGCGCTATTCGACGGACAGCCTCTGGAAGGTTCCCCATTTCGAGAAGATGCTCTACGACAACGCCCAGCTCCTGGAGCTGTACGCCGAGGCCTACCAAGCCTTCGGCGACCCCCTGCACCGCCGCGTCGCGGAAGAGACCGCCGGCTTCGTGGAGCGGGAGCTGACCTCGCCGGAAGGCGTCTTCTACTCCGCGCTCGACGCCGACAGCGAGGGCGTGGAAGGCAAGTTTTACGTCTGGACCAAGGAGGAGCTGGAACGGGTCCTGGGCGAAGACTACCCGCTGTTCCGCGACGCCTACAGCGTCGATTCCGACGGCTACTGGGAGGACGGCAATTACATCCTCCTGCGCCGCAGGCACGCCGCCGAGACCGCCGCGGCCGCCGGCATCACCGTCGAGGAATGGGAGCGGCGCCTGGCGGCGGACCGCGGCAAGCTCCTGGCCGTGCGACAGGCGCGCGTCCGGCCCGGGTTGGACGACAAGAGCCTCGCCTCCTGGAATGCCATGATGTCCAAGGCGCTGGTGGCCGCCTACGGGGCCTTCGGGGACGAGCGGTATCTGCGGGCCGCCCGCCGCAACCTGGAATTCCTGCGGGACAAGGCCCGGCTCCCGGACGGCGGCCTCTACCGGACCTATAAGGCCGGGAAGGCGGATGACGCCGCCACGGGTCCGGCATCCCCCGGCGGCCCGGCATCCCGGGAAGCTCCCTCGGGACGCTTCGCGATCCCGGGATTCCTGGAAGACTACGCCTGCACGGCCGAAGCCTTCCTGGCCATGTACCAGGCGACCTTCGAAGAGGCGTGGCTGACCGCCGCCCGGGATTTGGCCGACTACGCCATCGCCCATTTCCACGATCAGGCCTCGGGACTGTTCTTCTTCACCTCCGACCTGGACAAGCCCTTGATAGCCCGCAAGATGGAAATCATGGACAATGTCCTGCCCTCCTCCAACGCGGTGCTGGCGCGGGTCCTGTACCATTTGGCGTCGTACTATGGCGAGGCGCGCTACCTGGGACTGGCGGAAGGCATGCTCCGCCAGGTGCGCAGCCAGATGCCGAATTACGGATCCGGCTTCTCCCATTGGGGGCAGCTGCTGCTGGATATGGCCCTGCCGTTCTACGAAGTGGCGATCCTGGGGCCGGAGGCGGAGGCCAGGGCCCGGGAGTTGCGGCGCAGATACCTGCCGGACGTCGTCCTCGCCGGCTCCACGGAGCCCCCGGGGGCCGGACTGCCATTGCTGGAAGGGCGCTACCAGGCCGGCCGCACCTTGCTGTACGTCTGCCGCGACCGGACCTGCGGCCTCCCTGTGGAAGACGTGGCCGAAGCCCTGTCCCAGCTGGGCCGGACGCCGGCTTGAATGGCGCTTCTCCTAAGTCGTTGATTTTTTTGCCGGTGGGACGGATGTTCGCACAGTCTGTGCGTGGGGAAGCGCGCGTGTTTCCCCTCCGCGAACCCGGCCGCCCCTGCTTCCGAAACCGCTTTCGTGGCAGCGGATTATTTCTTTTAAAAACAATCGCTTAGGCTGGGGCCCGCAGGTCATTCGCCTCCGTCCGGGGGTGGATGACCCGCGAGCCCGATGGGAGCAGGCTTGCAGGACGGATGCTCCGCAGGCCCCGTCTCATCGAGGCTACAGGTCACCTGTCCGGCAACCCCGATGGGCGTAGGTCTCGCGGGTGGAAGGAAGCGGATTTTGCAAACTCCGCTTTGCTTTTCCGGAATTTGGAAGTATATAATTGCACCGAGGTTTTGAATCGGCCTCGTCAACATACACGAAAGGGATTCGCAATGAACAAGCAGGAATTGGTCTCGGCGGTTCTGGACTCCAAGGGCGGCATCGAGACGTATTTGACCGCGGCGGTCGATCCTCGGATCGCTGTCGCCGTCCCATGCATCGGCGTGCAAAGCTTTCGCTGGGCATTAGACAACAACCGCTGGCAGGGGCGGCTCAGCACGATTCCCCGCGCATTTGAAACAATCACGAACACGGCGCACGTTATGCGCCAACCGCCGGTGGCGGCGAGTCTAAGGACACGCCCCGCATCGATCAAGAAACGCCGTGAAGGATTTCACGAGCGGGTGAAGGGACCGTCCGGAACGACCTCACGGCCCAGGCTCGAAA
>CBILQL010000673.1:0-3040 GCA_966238865.1 uncultured bacterium | reverse complement strand
GTGGCCCAGGCCTGCGGCGAGCAGGCGGTGGGGTATTCCACCGGGAACTGGGTCTCATGGCGCGGATACCCGGCGAAGGCCTCGGGCAGCCGGTTGTTGAAGTAGTCGGCGGCCTCGAGGATGCCCATGGAGACGGCCGCCGCCTCGGCGCGGCGGCCGTAGCGGTTGAGTCCCAGGGCGATGATGGAGTTGTCGTGGGGCCAGATGGTGCCCACGTGGTAGCCGACAGGGTTGTACCGCGCCTCGGTCGTGGCCATGGTCCGCACCCCCCAGCCGGAGAACAGCGCGTCACCCATCAGGTGCCCCACCACGTCGTCGGCCTTCTCGGCGTCGACGATGCCGCTGAAGAGCAGGTGGCCCATGTTGGAGGTCAGGGAGTCGACCTGGCGCTTGTCCTTGTCCAGGGCCAGCGCGAAGCCGCGCCGCGCCGGCATCCAGAAGTCGGCGTTGAAGCGTGCCTTGAGCGCCAAGGCCTCCTTCTGCAGCCTCCCGGCCAGGGCCTGGTCGTTCCAGATCTCCCGCGCCATGCGGGCGCAGCGCATCTTGGCGTCGAAGACGTAGCCCTGGATCTCGCAGGTGGCCAGGGGCCGCTCCCCGAGCCGGCCGTCCGCGAAGGCGATGGAATCCCAGGAGTCCTTCCAGCACTGGTTCTCCAGCCCGGTCTCCTGGTTGCGGCGATCGTATTCGACGTAGCCGTCGCCGTCCCGGTCCCCGTACTTGTCGATCCACTCGAGGGCGGCGCGCGCCTGGTCCTCGAACTCGGACACCAGCGCCCTGTCCCCGGTCCAGCGCTCGTATTCGTCGAGCAGGATCAGGTACAACGGGGTGGCGTCCGCGGACCCGAAATAGGGGGAATGGGGCCGCTCCTCGAAGGCGGTCATCTCGCCCGAGCGGCTCTCGTGCAGGATCTTGCCCGGCTCCTCGTCCCGGAACCCGTCGAAGCGGGTGCCCTGCCTCATCCCCAGGACGCGCAGGGTGGTGCGCGCCAACTCGGGATAGAAGGGGAGCGCCTGGAAGCTGGTGATGATGCTGTCCCGGCCGAACAGGGCCATGAACCAGGGCAGCCCGGCCGCGGGCAGGGCCTCGTTCGGGGCGAGCATCGGGTAGAACCGCAGGGCCGCCAGATCGACCAGGCTGCGCCGGTAGGTGCGCTCCAGCGACCGCCAGGAGGTCTCGATGCGCGGCGCCTTGTCCACCCATTCCTTCAGGGTGCCCCCGCCCACGTTCGGCCGGGGTTCGGCGTCCACGCTGGCGTACTTGGGGCCGGCGCGCCTGCGCCTGGCGTCCACGCAGACGACGTTGAAGGCCGCCTGCCAGGTCCCGTGCGGCTCGACATGCGCCTTGAAGGCCACCCCTTCGTCCGTGAACCCGCAACCCTCCGCGTCGCACTCGATGCGCGTCTCGCGCACGAATCGCTCGCGGCGGTAGCCGAGCACCAGGGCCTTGCCCTCGACGCTGCGGTAGAAGGTCCCCTTCTTCGACAGGGCGTCCTTGACCTCGAACAGGTCGGCGAAATCGGCGCCCACCGCGATGCGGACGTCCAGCTCCACCGCCTCGGCGGCGTGGTTGAGGATGGAGATTTCCTCGCGGAAGCCCTCCCCCACCGCGCGCCGCCGCACCACCGAGAGCTTGGAATCCACGTACACGGTGCCGGTGCCGGGCACCAGGAAGAACTGCGCGGAGAAGTACTCCAGGTCGTCGGTGGAGAGCGAATTGAGCCGGCGCCCGTCCACGGTGAGGACCCACTTCGAGATGAAGCGGGTGTCGCGGCGGAACAGGCCGTGGGTATCGGTCGGGGAGGCGTCGATGTCCCCCCTGCCGTCGCTGACCACGAAGGTATCGCCTTCCAGGATGCTGACAGTGGCCGGTACGCTCATGCGGCGCCTCCCCGCCCGCCCTCGGCCTTCGCGGGCGCGGGCAGGATGCTGTTCAGTTTCTGGGCCAGGGCCATGTCGCCTTCGATATCCAGCCGGCCCTGCATGCAGGCGGTGATCAGGTTCTGCTCTCCGTCCGCCACCTTGACGAGGATGGCGGGTTCGCCGTGGATGACGCAATCCCCCGTGGTCGCGCCTTCGGTGACGGAAAGCCTGCCGTTGTCCAGGGCGACCTGCCAGGTGCCGACCCCCTCCACGTCGAAGAGGTAGCTGCCCCTGGTCCGCCTGAACCGTTCGTCCACCGGACGGGACTTTATCATCTCCATCCGTTCCTTGATGTTCCGGGCGAGGACTTCCGGGACCTCCGTGGTCCCCGTGCTGGAATCCGCAGGCATGCCGCGCCTCCTTGGCTTCCGAGGTGAAGAGTCGATTCGGAGAACCCGATTTCCGGCGGCGCCCTTGGAAGAGGTCTCATACCACTTCTTATCTTGAAGATAACTTGCCGCGCCCCCTCATATCCACGCCCTCGGAGCCGCATGCTGGCGCCATACGCGCGCCTTCGGCGACCGTAAAGCGCTGCGTCGGCATCCTCCAAGCGGAGGCGGAATAACCTTGCGCTTGCCGACGCGGCCAGGATATTTTCCTAGTCGCACCCTATCCGATCTCCAGGCTTTCCGCGGCGGCTGAACGCCCGCAGCAAGGACGATCCATGCCTAGAAACGCCTTCGCCGCCTTCCGGTTGCGCCTGCGCCGGCTCGCCTCCGCCCTCCTCTGCACCCTCATGATCGCGGGAGTCTCCGCCCACGACCTCATGGCCCAGGACCTCATCGACAACCTGAGGAAGCTGACCCGGGATGTCGGCGACGCCTACCTCGAGCCCGCGGCCTCGGGCCTGGGCACGGCCATGAATACCGGCTGGTTCCACCGGCCGCCGGATCCGGAACGGTTCAACGTCACCTTCGACTTCGGGTTCGTGGTCGTCGGCGGCCTCTTCGTGGGAGCCCCCAAGCATTTCGAAACCGGGGCGGACGTCAACCTGACCCGGGGCCAGGGCCTGCAACTGGTCGACTCCGCGCTTTCGGCGCTGGCCCAGGACCCCCGCTTTTCGCAGTTGCCCGCGTCCCAGCAGGGAGCCCTGCGCGACTCCCTGGCGGCGCGCCTCATCG
>CBILQL010000672.1:0-3044 GCA_966238865.1 uncultured bacterium | reverse complement strand
ATTGGAGATTGTAGTGCTTGGCCGCGAACCCCCTGAAATCGGCCTCCGTAGCGAGATGCTGATCGGTGATCGCGTACCCATTGGCCATCTTCTTGATCAATTTCAGGGCGAGCAGGACCTGGATGGCCTCCTCCACCTGGGCCGGCGTGATGGGAGGATAGATGCGGCGGGCGATTTCCACCGGGCTGCCCTGGCCCTGGTTCAGCTCGAAATAGTTCCAGATGACGGGGTAGTACCAATTGGAGAAGAACTTGTACTGGCTTTCGCCCAGGGATTTGGCCTTGGATCCGCGGAATTGCGACAGTTGGAGGAAGTAATGGTTCTTCTCCTCCATGTCCTTGGCCTGGTTGAATTGGACCAGCAGGTCGAAATACTGGGCGTCCCGCTGTTTTAGCCCCATGGCCCGGACGAATTTCGGGCGCAGCGAGGAGGACATGTTGCGCTTGCGCTTCAGGATGGCATAGAGCAGGCCGGAGGTGAACAGGGTGGGCGCTATCTTGCCGCTGAATGTGCGCAGTGAAAAGGCCCGGTTCACCGCTTTCTGATGCTTGCAATAATCCTGGATGAAATCCCTATAATCCAGGTATTTGAATATACTGGGCTTTTCCTTGTCCATGCCTGCACAGAATGATAGTCAATTGCCGCGGGGGCCGCTTCCTGCCATGGCTCCAGGCGCCGTTAAGTACGCACAAAATGTACGCCTTCCCAAGGCTTTTTTAGGACTTTACGACTTTTTTCCCGCTGCCCGACATTCTACCTATCCTATTCATCGCATTTTCCGGTCGCTCCGCATTCCGCCGGGGTCGGGTGGGAGGTTCACATGCCAGCCAGCGTTCTGGGCTTCGGGCCCCCGCGGCGAGCCCTGTCCGCGGGCTCCTCGACGGTCCTTCTCGTGGAGGATGAAACCGCGGTGCGGGAACTGGTGGCCAGCCTACTGCACCGCGAAGGCTACGCCGTAATCAAGGCCCGCCACAGCACGGAAGCCCTGCACTTCAACTTCGAATTCACCGGCGATATCCACCTGTTACTTACCGATATGTGCATGCCTCCCCATGCCAACGGACGCAGGCTCGCAGAACAGGTGCGGGGCTCCAGGCCCGGCATCGCCGTCCTCTACATGTCCGGCTTCGTCGACGATCCTGAACTGGGCATGGAATTGCAAGCAGGCACGGCCTTGTTCCTGCCCAAGCCCTTCCGCCCCGATGCCCTGGTGCAAACGGTGCGGCTGGCCTTGTCGCGCGTCGCCAGGGCGAACTGAACCCGTAACCCGCGGACGTCGGGCATATCTAGCAGGACTGCGAGCCATATCGCTTGGAATCCGCTTATTATCGGCTTAGGATCGGCTGGGGAGGAGAGCTCGATAGGTTAACTATTATTGTTTAACAGGCATGGTCTCCCGCTTCGCAATCCGCGCCTGTTTCCAATCCCGGCGGGAAATCCCCCGCCCGACCCGGTTCCCGGCCGCCTCCCCGATGATGACTGCCCTGCTTGTGATGGCCTTGTCTGTGGCAGCGGCCACGGCCCGCTCAACGGCCACTGTGACCCCCGCGACCGCTGCGGCTCCAGCGACCGCTGCGGCCCCGACGACCTCGGCAGCTCCAGCGACCCCGACAGATTCCGCGGATACTGCGCTGTACCGGCTGCAGACTTTTTCGCCCCGGGAAGGGGATCAAAGTCGTCCCCTGGACGCGGCGCCCCGCAAAGGCTCCGAGGAGGCGGCGCTCAAGGCCTATACCCAGGTGCGGTCCGCGGCCTTCGCCGGCTGGGCGCCCCAGGGAATCCACATCCTTTCGCGCCTGGGCGCTTATCCCCAGCTCTACCGCATGGATCGGCCGTTGGCGAAGCGCCGGCAGGAGACTTTCTTCGACCGGCGCGTGGACCAATGGGCCATGAACCCGGCGCCGGGCAGCCGGCAGGCCCTCATCGCCCTCGACAAGGGCGGCGACGAGGAGTTCTCCCTGCGCCTGCTCGACCTGGTCGACGGCTCCTCCCGCGCCCTCGCCTGCCCTCCGGGACGCGTCGCGGCGGTGATCTGGAACGACTCGGGCACCGCCTTCCTCTACAGCCACACGCCGCCCGGCACGGACCGCTGGGACATCCGCCTCGGAGTGCCGCCGCGCGGCGCGGCCCCGGCGCGCGACACCTTGCTGTTCAGCCGCCCGGGCACCTGGACGCCCCTGGACTGGTCGCCGGACGGGAAGCGCGCCGTGCTGCAACGCTACGTCTCCGCCTCGGAATCGGAGCTGTGGGTCTTGTCCACGGCGGGCAGCGACGCGGGACGCGCCGTCTCCCTGTTTCCCGAGGCCCCGTCCCAGTACGTCGATCATGCCGTCTGGGTGCGCATCCCGGGGCAGGCCGGACCCGCCCTGGCCTTCACCTCGGACCGAAGCGGGGACCACCACCGTTTGTGGCTGCTGCGGATGGACGGATCGCCCCCGGTGGCCCTGTCGCCGCCGCAGCCCTGGGACGTGGAATGGGTGGCGACCGGCGGCGATCGCCGCACCCTGGTGTATTCGGTGAACGAGCAGGGCTTGAGCATCCTCCATGCCCTGCGGCCGACGCCCTTCGATCCGCCCCGGCGGCTCAAGGGGATCCCGAAGGGGATCATCGACGGCGTGGACTTCGACGCCACCGGTCGGGAATTCGGTTTCACCGTGAACTCGGCGGCCTTCCCCGGCGAGGCCTTCACCTACAGCCTGGAGGAAGGCAAGGCCCTGCGCTGGACCCGCAGCGGGACGGCGGGGCTGCCGCGGGAACGGTTCCGGGAGCCGGAGCTGGTGTCCTTCCCCACCTTCGACAGCGTGGACGTCGCCCCGAATGACTCCGCACCGGGAACGACGAAAACCCGGGTCCCCCGACGCATCACCGCCTGGCTGTACACGCCGGGGCCCCGGCTGCCCTCGGAGATGCCCTTCATCGCGCCCCGGTCCGCGCCCTTCTCCCGTCCCGGAGGGGCCGGCCGCCGCGATCCCGACGAGGGGCCCTTCACGAGCGGCCTGCCGCGGGAGCGCTTCCCGGTGCTCGTGAGCATCCACGGCGGGCCC
>CBILQL010000671.1:0-3046 GCA_966238865.1 uncultured bacterium | reverse complement strand
GGGAGTTATTATCTTAGTCCGCGCATGGCTATACCGCGCATGGCTGGGGATCGCCTATGAATCCGCGCTTCCGGGACCTGCCGAGCCGTCGCAGCGGCCTGCCCGCCCGATCCTGGCCGCCCGCCTCTCCGTTCCCGGCCAAGGGGGAGGCTGCCGGGCCCATGTCCCTCCCCACCCGCGATGCGTCTCCGGGTACCCAGGGGCCGGGCATCTCCATCGTCATCGTCTCCTATAACGTCCGGGAGTACCTGAACGCCTGCCTGCAGAGCGTGTACCACGCCGCCGAGGCCTTCCCCGGCAAGGTGGAGGTCATCGTCTTCGACAACGACTCCCGGGACGGCACCCTGACCCTGCTCCGGCCCCGCTATCCCGAGGTGGTCTGGCTGGAGTCGGACCGCAACCTCGGGTTCGGCAGCGGCTGCAACCGCGGCGCCGCGGTCTCCACCCAGGACCTGCTCCTGTTCCTCAACCCGGACACCCTGGTCGCCGCGGACACCTTCCAGGTGATGTGGGACTTCTTCCAGGCCCAGGAGCACATCGGGGTGGCGGGCTGCAAGATCGTGAACCGGGACGGCAGCCTGCAGCTCGCCTGCAAGCGCAGCTTCCCGTCCCCGACCGCGGCGGCCTTCAAGCTGTCCGGCCTCTCCAGCCTGTTCCCCAAGAGCCGCGTCTTCGGCAAGTACAACCTCACCTTCCTCGACGAGAACAAGACCCACGAGGTGGACGCGGTTTCCGGCTCCTTCCTGTGCGTCAAGTCCGAGCTCTTCCGCGCCGTGGGCGGGTTCGACGAGGACTTCTTCATGTACGGCGAGGACCTGGACATCTGCTTCCGCGTGAAGCTGCTCGGCTAGCGCATCTTCTACCATCCCGGCACCACCGTCATGCAATTCAAGGGAGTGAGCGCCAAGAGCCGCCCGCTGCGCTCCTTCCTCTACTTCTACCACGCCATGGTGATCTTCTCCCGCAAGCACTTCGAGCTGCGGGCCCTGCCGCTCTCGGTCTTCTATTTCGGGGTCACCTTCCTGGCCATGACCAACTTCGCCTACTCGATGTTCCAGAAGTGGCCGCGCTGGTTCGCCGACCTGGCCCTCGTGAACATCATCCTGGCGGGGGTCACTTCCGCCTACATGGGATACCTGGGCGTCCCGTCCGTGCTCCACACCTCGCCCAACCTGTACTTCTTCTGGCACGCCCTGGTCTCGGTCTCCGTGCTGGTGCCCATGGCCTACATCGGCGACTACGGGCGCGCGGTGCAGAAGCTGAAGACGGTCTTCTTCACCCTGTGCGTCTCCTTCCTCGGCTTCTTCGCCCTCAGCTTCTTCTTCAAGGAGGAGGCGTTCTCCCGGGTGGCCTTCGCCCTGTCCGCGGTCTTCAGCATCGGCAGCCTGACCGCCTGGCGCTTCCTGACGGTCACCGGGGGCCGCTTCCTGTCCAAGGTCATGGGCGGCCTCAAGCGCGTGGCCATCATCGGCGACGACACGCGCGCCCTCGCCCTCTCGGAGCTGATCCAGCAGGAGGACCTGGAGGGCTACGAGTTCGTGGGCTTCATCGGGCTCGATTCCCGCACGCAGTCCCCGGAGATCCGCAAGAACCTCATCGGGGACCTGAACACCCTGCCCGCCATCGTGCGCAAGACCGAGGTGCAGTGCGTCATCATCGCGGTGGAGGAAGGCGCCTTCCAGACCGCCGTGAAGATCCTCGCCGAGCGGGGATCGGCCGGCCTGGAGGTGAGGCTGCTGGTCGGGAACCCGGCGCCGGGCAGGATTTCCCTGATCGACCTCAATTTTGGGAAGTGAAGGTGCCAGGGGCCGGAAACAGGGACGTTTTCCGTTTTCCGTTTTCAGTTTTTCGCAAATGCGGTACGGTTGCCAGGCTGGAGATGCAAACCTACATCTATCTACCAGCACTGGCCGGCACTCCCGGATAACCACCTTGCGGAGCGAAAAACGGAAAACGAAAAACTAAAAACGAAAATCGTTCAACCAACCCCGGAGACAACCCGCCGGCCCTTCCGACGGAAAGAATCACCAAGGAATCCCAATGCCAGTACCCAAAGGCCCGCACCTCGAATTCGAGCAGCCCGTCGTCGAGCTGTCCATGAAAATCGAGGATCTCCTCAAGACCAGCGAGATCACCTCCACGGACGTGAAGGACCTTCTGGCCAAGAAGGAGTCCATGCAGAAGAAGATCGCCCAGAAGCTGACCGCCTGGAACCGGGTGGAGCTGTCGCGGCGGTCGGGCCGTCCCTATACCCTCGATTACGTGCAGAACATCTTCTCCGACTTCGTGGAGCTGCACGGCGACAGGCTCTTCGGCGACGACCCCGCCCTGGTGGCGGGCCTGGCCACCTTCAACGGCGAGAGCGTGATGGTGATGGGCCACCAGAAGGGCAAGGACACCAAGGAAAGCATCCGCCGCAACTTCGGCATGGCCCACCCGGAAGGCTACCGGAAGGCGCTCCGCTGCATGAAGATGGCCGAGAAGTTCGGCCTGCCCATCATCACCCTCATCGACACCATGGGCGCCTATCCCGGCATCGGGGCCGAGGAGCGCGGCCAGGCCGAGGCCATCGCGCGCAACCTCCAGGAGATGGCGGTGCTCGAGGTCCCCATCCTGTGCGTCGTCATCGGCGAGGGGGCCAGCGGCGGCGCGCTCGGCATCGGGGTCGGCGACCGGCTGCTCATGCTCGAAAACGCCTGGTTCGGGGTCATCAGCCCCGAATCGTGCAGCGCCATCCTGTGGGGCGACAGCTCCCGCAAGCTGGAGCTCTCGGAGACCATGAAGATCACGGCCGCGGATCTCTTCGACCTGAAGATCGTGGACCGCATCGTGAAGGAGCCCCTGGGAGGGGCCCATTGGGACCCGGAGCTCATGTACAAGACCTTGAACGGGGTGCTGGCGGAGGAGCTCGCGGCCCTGAAGAATATGAAAACCCAGGACCTGCTGGACAAGCGCCTGGCCAAGCTGGCCGCATACGGCCAGTTCGCGGCCTGAGCGCCGCCCAGGCCGGAGGACGGAAACATGGTCGCTCGCGACCTTTTGGACA
>CBILQL010000670.1:0-3055 GCA_966238865.1 uncultured bacterium | reverse complement strand
TGGTGATCGAGGCCAAGAACCGCGACCACCTGGCCAACCTGTCCAAGGCCCTGAACCGCTTCACCAAGGAGGATCCGACCTTCCGCGTGAAGCTGGACGAGGAGAGCGGCCAGACCATCATCTCCGGCATGGGCGAGCTTCACCTCGACGTGTACATCGAGCGCATGCGCCGCGAGTACAACGTGGAGCTCACCACCGGCCGCCCCCAGGTGGCCTACCGCGAGACCATCACCCAGAAGGCCGAGTTCAGCTACACCCACAAGAAGCAGACCGGCGGTTCGGGCCAGTTCGCCAAGGTGGCCGGCTACATCGAACCCACCGTCGACACCGTGGACGAGAGCGGCAACACCGTGCCCGCCCCGGACTACGAGTTCGTGGACGAGATCGTGGGCGGCGTCATCCCCCGCGAGTTCATCCCGTCCTGCGACAAGGGCTTCCAGGCCTGCCTCCCGAACGGGTCGCTCATCGGCTTCCCCATCGTGCGCGTCCGCGCCGGCATCAACGACGGCGCCGCCCACGCGGTGGACTCCTCGGACATCGCCTTCCAGCTGGCCGCCCGCGGCGGCTTCCGCGAGGCCTACCTGCGCGCCAAGCCGCAGATCCTCGAGCCCATCATGAAGCTCGAGGTCTCGACGCCGACGGAATTCCAGGGCTCGGTGATGGGCCAGGTGAACCAGAAGCGCGGCCTCATCACGGGATCCACCGAGGAGCAGAACTTCACCATCATCAACGCCGAGGTGCCGCTCTCCGAGATGTTCGGCTACGCCACCGACCTGAGGTCGCTGACCCAGGGCAAGGCCGAGTTCACGATGGAGTTCCTGAAGTACGCTCCGGTGCCCAAGAACGTGGGCGAGGAGCTGATCAAGAAGTACAGCTCCAACGCCAACAAGCGCCTGGAGTAAGGCCCGGCGGACGGAAGTCCGCTCGGATCGAATCGCAAAGGACGGCCTCCGGGCCGTCCTTTTTCGTTGTGCGTCCGGCGGGCTTCGCCCTTACATGGACGCCATCGCCTGCCTACACCGAATTCAGATGCCAACGCCCAAGGTCATGCTTTGCACGAGACCGAGGCCTTCCTCCCGTGAATCGCCGAACAGGAATCCCGGAGGCGGCGTGGGGACCTTCTCATGGCTGAGGGCGAATTCCAACCTGGGGCGCACCCTGCCCAGCACCGGCTGGAACGTCAGGCCCAGGGACCTCCACGAACTCCAGTAGGGCTTTTCCACCTTCAATCCCAGCCAGCCGATGGGCCGGACTTCCACCTCCCAGGATCCGATCCCGACTTCGTCATCGGGTCGCGGGCCCCCGGATTCGTCCCAACCTTCCCAAAGGTTCCTTTCCCAATGGACCTGCACCATCTCCCCCGGAGTGCTCCAATGCATGGAAGCTTCCAAGATGCCAGGTAGGGCGTAATGCCCCCTCCCATCCGGGAGGCGGATCCGGGGCCGACGCAGGTGCTGAATGTCCAGTCCCATCCGGAGCCGGTGGCCCCAGGGCGATACCCGGCCCAGGATGCCGAGATCGACCCCGTAGGATCGGCTTTGGACGGCACCGAAGGAGTTGAAGGTGTAGACCGGCAGCGCGGCTCCCAGGGACAACCCATACGGCGCGTCCCGTTCCGCCGGCCAGGAAACAGCCATTCCTGGGAGATAAATGGATTCCCGGTAAATGGCATTGCTTCCGTCGACTGGCGTGGCGTTCGAGTGCGAGGCGAAACCGGCTGAGAAGGCCAAGGGAATGCCGGGGAGCATGGACGGGGGCAACGTGGCGGCCAACTGGTAGAAGCCGGACATATCGTCGCTGAAATAGAGCAGGGTCGGGAAATATCCTGCGCGGGACATGAAGGTCCCTCTCTGGGCGAAGGCCAGCCGGGTCTCCCCCAGGGCGGCGGGATTCAGGAGCGCCGAGCCCGGACCGGTGGAGGGCAGGGCCCGCTGGGCCTGGGATTGGAGCCCGATTTCCTTGTAGCTGACCTGGGCCCCGGCGTCGGGAACCGCAAGGGATATGGCCAGGAGGACAAGGCGGGGCAGGGCGGGGAGGAGGGACCGGGACCTGGTTGCGCGCATACCGGGAAGGATAGCAATCGCGGGCCGGTAGGGTCCAGCCGGACAAACACCATTTTTGATGGTGTCTGGGGCGTCAGCCTTTCCGGAACCAATCGTTGAGATCGAGCCCCTTCGGAGGCTGCAGCCGCCGCGCTTCGATCCCGGCCGCCTCCAGGATCCCGATGGCGCGCGCGGCCCCGTTCTCCCCGGGGGCGTCGGGATCGAAGGCCACGTGCACGCTCTTGTTCCTGAACAGGGACGCCCAGGCCGTCTTGAAATTGGCGGCGCCCGGCACCCCCACGGCCGGGAAGCCCTGCTCCAGCAAGGTCAGGGTATCGATGACCCCTTCGCAGAGGTAGATCTGCCCCGGCGACCCGTCGAGGAGGCGGACATTGTAGGGCAGGGGAATGGGGCCCGCCATGGACAGCTCCTTGGGCTTCACCCCGTCCTCGATGCCGCGGGCCTGCAGGTACACGGGCTTCCCGGCGGAATCGAAGTAGGGGAACAACAGGCGATGGCGGTAGTACCGGAGGTTGCCGGCGGGATTGAAGAAGCCCGCATGCTCGAGGTCGGAACGGCCGAACTCCCGCGCCAGCGCCGCGCCCGTGGCCGCATAGTCGTCGATCATGCGCAGGCCCTGGCCGTCCCAGGTGCGCTTGAAGATGCGGCGCTTCTGCAGATAGCGCGCCACCGGTCCCTGCACGGGGACGGCCAGCCGGAGCAGGGCCGCCAGGACGGTCTCGCGCAGGAGGCGGTCGTCCGGAGAAGTTGCTCCGCGCAGGGACGGAGACGGGGCCGGGGTCGTGGCGGCGGCGGGGTAGGCGACGGGGTAGGCGACGGGGTAGGCGACGGGGGCGGTGGCAGGGGCGGATGCGTCGGCCGAAGCGCTTGAGGATGCGGCCGCGGATGCGGAGGATGCGGTGACGGATTCCGGGCCCCGCCCAGGAGTGGATGCCGGGGGCGCGAACAGGGCGGTTTGGCCCGAGGCTTCGACCACGGGCTCGGTGGGTATC
>CBILQL010000669.1:0-3071 GCA_966238865.1 uncultured bacterium | reverse complement strand
AATCCCGCGGTCCGCTGCGCCCCCGACAGGAAGGCCTACGGGCCCGCCTACAAGATGCCGGCCCTGGCCGCCGGCACCTACGAGGTCTGGGCCGAGCGGCTTCCCGCCTGCGCGGAGCAGGGCTGCAAGATGGCCGCCATCCCGCAGCTCGCCGGCAAGCTGACCGTCGGCGAGGGCGACAAGGATCGCCGGGGCTGGTTCCTGAAGCAGGACGTGGTGTCGGCGAACACCCCTTTCACCCTGAACCTGCTGAACAATGCCTACGGCAATTGCCACACGACCTTCGAAAACAAGTCCCTGGTGGTCGCCGAGAAGGGGATTACCGTGAGCTTCACCATCGTGACCGACTCCAGCCACGTGTGCGTCATGGACATGCGCCCGCATGGACCGGACTTCAAGCTGGACGGGATGAAGGCGGGGTCCTATCCCGTCGCCGTGCAGGTGATGCCCGCCTGCGCGTACGAGACGCCGAGCTGCCTGCCCGTCATCCTGCTGGCCGCTCCGCAGGTGGTGGACACCCTGTTCGTGACCCGGGATCAGGCCCTGGGCCTGGGCGGGGCGGGACCCGCCGGCCAAGGTCCGAAGGCCGTCCGCCAGGGCGGGGGCCTGCGTCTGACGCTGCCCGAGGGGGCCTCGGGGACCTGGCGCGCCGAAGTGCTCGACCTGTCCGGCCGGCGTCTGAAGGACGTCCGCGTGGAGGCGGGCCGGGGAGCCGCGTTGCTGCCGCTCGCCGCCGGCGATGCCGGGCTGGTGCTGGTGCGCCTCACCGGCCCCGGCGCCGGGCAGCGCCACCTGCTCCGCGTGCCGGTGGCGGCCGGCGCGGGTCGCGACTAGCCCGGGAATCGGCCGGGACGGAGACCGCCATGAGAAGCACGCCAGTCAGCATCGTCGCCCTCGTCCTGGCCGTGGCGCTGGCCTATGCCCTGGGCCATCGTGAGGACCGGAACTCCTCCGGCGCGGGGACCCCGATCTCCGGCATTTCCGCCCGGCCCTGACACCGGGATTCCCGGCTTCGGGGAATCCCGGCTCCGGCGCGCCGGAGCCGGGCCCTTGGCAATTCCCGGTCCGCGGCCCTATCTTTCCTCCATGGCCGCCCCCGCCCCGAAGAGAATCCTCCTCACCTTGGGCGACCCGGCCGGCATCGGCCCCGAGATCCTGGTCAAATGCCTGGCCCGGACGGCCGCGTCCGGCATCGCCGGCGGCCCTGCCGCGCCCGTCCTGCCCGTGGTGGTGGGGGAGCTGGACATCCTGGAGGAGACGGCCTCGGCCTTGGGGATGCGGATCACCTTCTGCCCCGACGAGGAGCCGCGCCCGGGCGCGGTGCGCGTCAAGTCCATGGACCTCCTGCGCGGCGGCGACTTCGAGATGGGCAAGGTGTCGGCCCTGTGCGGCAACGCCGCCTACCATTACTTCGCCCATGCCGTGGACCTGTGCCTGAAAGGCGAGGCCCAGGCCATCGTCACCGCCCCCCTGCACAAGGAGGCCATGAACCTCGCAGGCCACGCCTTCGTGGGCCATACCGACATCCTGGAATCGATGACCCGCGCGGAGACGGTGATCATGGCGCTGGTGCACCCCAAGGTAATCGTCAGCCACGTCACCGATCACGTGTCCCTGCGCGAGGCGCTGGACGCCATCACCGTCGAGCGCGTCAAGGCCGTGGTCAGGCTCACCTGGGACACCCTGGTCGCGACCCGCACGCCGGCCCCGCGCATCGCCCTGGCCGGCGTCAACCCGCATGCGGGCGAGAACGGGCTGTTCGGCAGGGAGGAGATCGAGATCCTGAGGCCCGCCATGGAGGAGCTCCGGCGCGAGGGCTATCCCACTTTCGGCCCGCTGCCCGGCGACACGGTGTTCCTGCAGGCCCTGCAGGGCCGCTTCGACGCCGTGCTGGCGATGTACCATGACCAGGGGTTCGGCCCGATGAAGACCGTGGACTTCGCCCATGGGGTCAACTGCACCCTGGGGCTTCCCTTCGTGCGCACGTCGCCGGATCACGGCACGGCCTTCGAGATCGCCGGCCAGGGGAAGGCGGATCCCGAGTCGATGATATCGGCCTGGGACCTGGCGGTGCGGCTGCTGGGATAGGTCCCGAAGCCGACTTTCGGCGATCCTTCGGCTTGCGCCGGATCAGGCGCCCTGGGAGCCCATCAGCGATTTGATCTTCCGGCAGGTGCCGGGGATGTCCGCGGATCCGAAGATGGCGGATCCGGAGACGATCACGTTGACGCCGGCGGCCGTCACCTCGCGCGCGTTCGCGGGCCCGATGCCGCCGTCCATCTGGATGTCGAGGTCGAGCCCCAGCGCGTCGGCCCTGGCCCGCAGGGCCCGCGCCTTGTCCAGGGCGTAGGGGATGAACTTCTGGCCGCCGAAGCCGGGATTCACCGACATTATGAGGACCATGTCCAGCAGGGGCAGCACGTGCTCCAGGGTATCGACGGGCGTGGCCGGGTTGAGGCTCACGCCCGCGCGCTTGCCCAGGGACTTGATGGATCGGATCAGGGAGTCCAGGTGCAGGCTGGCCTCCTGGTGCACGGTGATGGAATCTGCGCCGGCCTTGGCGAAGGCCTCGACGTACTGCTCCGGCTTCGAGATCATGAGATGGCAGTCGAAGAGCAGCTGGCTATGGGGCCGCAGGGCCTGGACCAGCACGGGCCCGAATGTGAGATTGGGCACGAAATGGCCGTCCATGACGTCCAGGTGGACCCAATCCGCCCCGCCGGCCTCGATGGCGGCGAGCTGGCCTTTCAGGTCCGAAAAATCCGCGTTGAGGATGCTGGGTGCCAATTTCTGGGACGCCATTGATTACCTACCTCCGAATTTTAAAAGTAATTTAAACCCGATCGGCCCCTTCCGGGCCTGCAAGCGGACGCCTCCCTTCGGCGCCCTGTACGGGGAGTGCCGGGGGGTCCGGAAAAAGTGTCCTGTATTCCGACGCCGGGACCCGGCCGCCGCCGCGGTCGGAGAGCGCCGAGCCCGGGTCTTTGGTATTATAGAGATACGGAGGCTGGGGCCCGCGCGACCGGGACCCGTTCCAGATCGCCCCCGGCACCGGCCCGGCGGCGTTCCGG
>CBILQL010000668.1:0-3072 GCA_966238865.1 uncultured bacterium | reverse complement strand
GGGGGCGGGATATAGCGGCGCGCCCGCAAGCGACGCGCCGCGGCCTCGGAAGGAGCAGCGCGTCCCGGCGGGACGCGTAGCCGTTTCAGAAATAGTAGCGCGTCCCGAGACCCAGATCGACGTTGAAGTTGGGGTAGGGGATGAGGTTCACCACCGGCGCCACCTCCAGGAACACGTCCATGGGCGCGCGGCGCGGCAGCCAGGCGATGCCGAAGTCCCCGCGCACGCCCACTTCCAGGAACTCGTAGCGCCACCAGTTGAGGGCCACGCCCGGTCCGGCGTAGAGCGGGAAACGCTCGCTGGTGCGGATGATGTCGAAGTTGTGGAACAGGTAGTCGGCGTGGATGTGGAGGTTGCGCATGCCGTCGCCGTAATACCCCCGGCCGCCGCGATAGTCGTAATAATAGTCGTTGCAGTAGTTGACGTTGCGATCGTAGAAACGTCCGTCGTTGCAGGCCGGATCGTAATATCCGTCGCGGTATCCTCCGGACCAGCCCAGGACGAAGTCGAGAGCGGTGGTGCCGCTGGTCCAGAGCTTGGCCGTGAGGCCGGTGGGGGAGGGAAAGACCACCCCGAGCCCGAAATTACGTCCGGCGGCCGGGGCCAAGGTGGCGAGCAGGGCGACGAGAGCGAGCCCTTTACGGACAATCGATGCGCCGGCGATGGGATTCGACATGGAAGGCTCCTTCAGGATGTCAGACGTACACAGCAAGGTAGCCCCATCCGCCGTTTCCGCGGGGGCAGTGCCGGTATGATTTCCGGAAAAATAGGTTTCGTCCGGACCCGGGCAATCCCGCGGAGGCGGGTCGCCCGGATTTTGGTATCCGATCCCGGCCCGGCGGTTTGCCGGACCGGCAGCGCAGCCCTTGGCCTTCGCGGCCGGCCGCAGCAGGAGGGGGAATAAATACCGGCCCTAGGGCTTGAGCCGGGTCTTGATCCGCTCCACGGCCTCGACGACGTTCTCCCGGAAGCCGAAGGCGGAGAGGCGGAAATAGCCTTCCCCGCAGCTCCCGAAGCCGGATCCGGGCGTGCCCACCACCTGGATTTCGCGCAGGAGCTTGTCGAAGAAGCCCCAGGAGTCGAGGCCGGCCGGCACCTTGAGCCAGATGTAGGGCGCGTTGACGCCGCCGTACACCGTGTAGCCGGCGGCGGCCAGGCCGCTGCGGATGATGCGGGCGTTCTCCATGTAGTAGGCGATGACCTCGCGCACGGCCTTGCCGCCCTCCGGGGTGAAGACCGCGGCGGCGGCCTTCTGGATGGGGTAGCTGACGCCGTTGAACTTGGTGGTCTGACGGCGGTTCCACAGCCCGTGAACGGCGACGAGGTCGCCCTTGTCGTTGCGGGCCTTCAGGTCCTTGGGCACCACCGTGTAGGCGCAGCGGGTGCCGGTGAAGCCGGCGGTCTTGGACAGGCTGCGGAACTCGATGGCCACCTCGCGGGCCCCGGGAATCTCGTAGATGGAACGGACCAGGCCGGGCTCGGTGATGAAGGCCTCGTAGGCGGCGTCGAAGAGGATCACGGCCTCGTTCTTCTTCGCGTAGTCGACCCAGCGCGCCAGGGACTCCCGCGACATGACCGCGCCGGTGGGGTTGTTCGGCGAGCAGAGATAGATGATGTCCACGGCTCCCGAAGACGGGAGCTTGGGCTCGAAGCCGTTCTCGGCCGTGGTCGGCATGTAGACCAGGTTCCCGTAGCGGCCGCCCGCGAAGGCGCCGGTGCGGCCGGCCATCACGTTGGTGTCCACGTACACCGGGTACACGGGATCTGTCACCGCGATCACGTTGCCGACGTCGAAGATTTCCTGGATGTTGGCGGTATCGCACTTGGACCCGTCGGAGACGAACACCTCGTCCGGGGCGACTTCGGCGCCTTGGGACTTGAAGTGGTCGGATATGGCCTTGAGCAGGAAGTCGTATCCCTGTTCCGGGCCGTAGCCCTTGCAGGTTTCGGCCTTGCCCATCTCCTCCACGCCTGAGCGCATGGCGTCCAGGATGGGGCCCGGCAAGGGGAGCACCACGTCGCCGATTCCCAGGCGGATGATTTTCGCGGCCGGGTTCTCGGCCGCGTAGGCGCGCACGCGTTTTCCGATCTCGGGGAAGAGGTATCCGGCTTGGAGCTTCTGGTAGTTGGAATTGATTTTCGCCATGTTGCTGTGATCCCTTGGAAGCGGAGGCAAATCTCCGGGGTCGGGAAATTTAGCAAAAAACCAAGGCCCCGATCTTTACGCTTCTTCGCGTTGAACGGAATGTTCGCGCGGCGAAGCAATCGCATGGAAGTCCTTGTGTTTGCCGCAAATAGCGGATCATGCCCAAGCTCGCGGCGCGAACCGGACATGTGCGCCCAAACATCCCCACAAGCTCATTGCGCAAGCCGTCGCCCATTCGCGGTGTCCATGGCACGAAGATTTCCCGGTATTCCGGCGTCCTTGCCGAACCGTGAATTCCGGTTGTTTTCCTGGATTCCGCCATTTAGAATTTGATATTTTAGGTTAGGTCATCGGATAATCCTAGGGAGAGGGGAACCCAACCCATGGCAAGCGAAAACCGCGACAATCTCGATTTCCAGAGCATCATCAACGAGAACCGCGCGAAGAAAAGCGCCACCTCCTGGCAGGGCACCTGTCTCGAATACCTCGAGCTGGTGAAGAAGAATCCCAACCTCGCCATGTCGGCCCCCAGCCGCCTCTACAACATGATCATCTCCCAGGGCACCTCGCCGTCCACCGAGAAGGTCACGCTCCCCGGCTACGAGGACCTGGTCAAGTACAACTTCTTCGACGGCCAGATCTTCGGGGTGGACGAGAGCATCCACGACATCGTGAAGTTCTTCCACGCCGGCGCGCGGCGCACCGAGACCGGCAAGCGCATCCTGATGCTGGTGGGCCCGGTGTCCTCGGGCAAGTCCTCGATATCCAGCCTGCTGAAGCGCCGGCTCGAGGAGTACTCGGCCACCCAGAGCATCTACGCCATCGAGGGCTGCCCCATGTCCGAGGAGCCCCTGCACCTCATCCCGCGCCACGACCGCCCCAAGTGGGAGGAACTGCTGGGCGTCAAGATCGAGGGCGACCTGTGC
>CBILQL010000667.1:0-3077 GCA_966238865.1 uncultured bacterium | reverse complement strand
TCACCCACGCCGCGCACGGTAACGCTGGGGGTCGCACTGGTCAGGCTTCCGGAGATTTCCTTGTTGATGCGGATGGGGATATAGCCGGTGTTTGCGCAGTAAATGCCTTTATTGCTGTTCGGGCGGCTGACCTCGCCCTCATCGCGCGTGCAGCCGGTGCCGGCAAAGCAGACGGTAAAAGGCTGCGTGGCGGCGGTAACCGCCGCGGCGCGCCAGGATGGAGCAGCGGCGGGTCGAGCGGGCGCGGCCTCGGGAGCTTGGCCGCCAACCTGGGTCATCACAAAGATTTCGGTTTCACCGGCCTGGTCCTGGTCGGCTTGAAGCGGCTGTCCGCCGCCGCCTACATTGGACACATACTTGCCATTGGCGGCGACGATGTAAACCCGGACATCATCGATCGGTTCCAGGGTAAAGATCGCGTTCGCGCCAATCGCGTCGCCGTTCGCCGTGAGCAGTGGGGCGCCGCTATCGGGGATGGTTACATACTTGCCGTTCGCCGCCTTGAACGCGAGGCTCAAATCGCCCTGCGGAACCAGGTCGAACGTCTCCCAGGCACCGAGCGAGGCGGCGTCGGCCTGAAGCGGTGAGGTACCCTGGGCCGCGGCGGAGACGTACATGCTGTTGCTCGCCATGAGGGCGAATGGAAGCTGGGTCGGACTGTTTCCAAGATTTGGCGTATTCATCCTGTAAGCTCGATTCGGTAAGAGGCTCGGTCGAGTTTGGCGCTTGAGACATGAACGTTGGAGGCGTTGGCTTTTCCGCTTCGTGTATTCATGCGAACAGGATTGTATTCCCGGAAATGTCCCGATTCAATATTTATTTGTTAAAAATTTTACGAATTATCAAACCGGTCACTGTAGGTTAGACGTTTGCCGTTTTGCGAGGTTATCTTTCCTGGTATGCTCCCGGATACCCGTACATTGTCCACGGAGGCCCAGGAGGCCCTTCGTCAACGTGTTATGGCAGCCCGGAAGAAGGGGGTTTCCATCACCGAGGCTTCCCGGCTCTTCCATGTCACTCGGCAATCCATCTACACTTGGGAATCCCGTTTGGACGCCGAAGGTGATGTCGGACTGCTATCCAAGCCTCGAGGAAAACCCCCGGAGCTTCGCCTCAAGGGTCATCAGGCCGCGGCCATGATCCGGATCCTGGTGGATCGGCATCCCGATCAGATGAAGTTCCCCTTTGCATTGTGGACCCGGGAAGCCGTTCAAGAGGTCATTCAAAGGAAGTTCGGCATCGAACTTTCCATTTCGACCGTGGGCCGGTATCTCAGGCGATGGGGGTTCAGTCCACAGAAACCCGTGTTCAAGGCCTATGAGCAGCAGCCGGAAGCGGTTCGGCAGTGGATCAAGCGGGAGTTTCCGGCCTTGAAAGCACGGGCAATGCGAGAAAAGGCGGAAATCTTTTGGGAAGACGAGACGGGCATCCGCTCGGACCATCATGCTGGCCGCAGTTGGGGGCTCAAGGGACAGACGCCGGTCATTCTGTCCACGGGGAAGAGATTTCGCTTCAACATGATAGCCGCCTTGAGCAATCGAGGAAGCCTGGTTTTCAGCATCGTGAAGAAGGGCCTTTCGGCTCGCACCTTCCTGTTGTTCCTCTTGCGCTTGATTAAAGGGCGGAGGCGGAAGGTGATCTTGATAGTGGACGGGCATCCGGCCCACAGGGCGAAGATCGTGAAGGACTGGGTAGCAGCCAATGAATCCAGGCTGGAATTGGTCTTCCTTCCCGCCTATAGCCCAGAGCTCAATCCCGTGGAACTATTGAACCAGGATGTGAAAACCATTGCGGTTGGTCGGCGACGGACGGACTCAGCAGACGGGATGCAGTGGAGCGTGAGAAATTACATGCAACGGAGACGAAAGTACCCGGAGATGGTGCGCCGCTATTTCCACCACCGGCATGTCGGTTATGCCCTTTGCTTCAGTATAATGCCCATCCTTAAGTCCATTAAACTTTTGTTGATGCAGATCACTTGATAGCTTGATTGAGTGGGTGCGCTTCTTCAGGGTTAACCACCCGGACTTTATCAGGCAATGAAGAATTCTCCCAGGCCATTGCCGCCCGCCCCTGGGAGGCCGTCAGGGCCATGCCACCCCAGACGTCCAACCTCAGTCGTGCAGGGCCCATACGTGAATAATCGCGCCCCCTTCCCAGCATTAGACCGCAGGCGGACCAGCACGTCCTCCAGCATCTTCCCCTCGCAGGGTGTGAACATGAAGAACACCGTGCCTTCGGAATAATCCTCTTTCCGCAAGTCAGCCTCCAGGATTTCCACCCGCGCCAAACCAAGCTCGGTGGCACAGACCCGCGCATATTCACAATAAGCCGGTTCCACCTCAATACCCCGCGCAGCCGCCCCGCTGAGCAGGTGGACCAGGATCGCGACCTGCCCCATGCCCGACCCCAGGTCGTAGAAGGTATCCGCCGCCGTCATGCTCGCCGCCTCCACCATTTCCAGGACTACCCGGACCGGCGTCTTCTGGAAGAACACCATGCCGGGCTCCCGTGGCCGGGTCTCGCCGGGCATTGTCCCGGAGTGCAGCAGGCCGTTGAAGAATACATCCAGGCTGTCATACCCGAAGTCGCGTTTTCCGTCGCCGCCCACAATCCCCGATCCGAGAATCACCGACCCGAGATAGAGCGCGAGCATCTCCCGGAACTCCCGGCCCACGCATCCGATCCTGCGGATATCCGACCTCAGTCGGCGGAACAGCCCTTCATCCACGGCCTCCAGGCGGGCCCCTGCCTCCTCCGCGCGCGCGCGGAGGGCCACCAGCGCGTCCCGGGATCCACCCGTCGCCACGCCCCCATCGAGCAACGAATCGATGCGGTCAAGCACCCCTGTTTCCAGGCGCGCCAGCGCATCTGCCCGGCCAAGGAAATTCGCCTCTTCGCGGAGCGACGCGTCGCCCTCCGCCGACTCCAGATCCGCCCGGATTTCCCGCACCGCAGCCTCCAGCTGCGCCGCCGCTTCGGGTTTTGACTCCGCCATGTCCGGCACAGTACCTTTGATCCTGCGCAGGCATCAAGAGGAGGAGCCATCGATGCAGGACCTGGACCGGATACTGGCG
>CBILQL010000666.1:0-3084 GCA_966238865.1 uncultured bacterium | reverse complement strand
GGGCGCGATGCGCGCCAGCGCAAGCAGGCCAGGATTTTCCTGGAAGAGCAGGGCTACAAGGTCATCGAGGCCGCGACGGGCGCCGAGGCCCTGGAGATCGCCGGGAACGGCGCCGTCCCGCAGCTCGATCTCCTCCTGGCCGACGTGATGACCGCCGACGGCATGCCCGGGCGCGAACTGGCGGAGCGCCTGGCCGCGAAGCATCCCGACCTGAAGGTGATCTTCGCCAGCCGCTACGGGCTCGATCCCGCGGAGGCCGGGTCCAGCGAGGAATTCCTGCTGAAACCCTACGCCTGGCAGGCGCTCCAGGAAGCCGTGCGGCGGCGCCTGGAGGCCGGACGGGAACGGGCCGGCAAGGATGCGGCGAAGTAGGCTGGACGAGGACGCGGCGCGCGGGACGATCCCGCCCGCGGGGACGTCTCTCCGTTACCCGGTCGTTACCCGATCTTCACGCAGCGGAAGCCGGTGTGTCCCATGCCCGTGTCCGGGGGCAGGCCCCGTCGCGCGCTGGGACGATAGCTTTCGCAATAGGACGGGTGGCACAGGAAGGATCCTCCCTTGACCACACGCTCGGGGGTATGGGGATCCCGCGGATCCCAGCTCGCCTCCGGCCCCGGAGGGTTTATGCGCACCCCCTCCTTGGCGGCCCCCGCATGGGCGTCCACGCGGTACCAGCCCCCGCACCATTGCCAGGCGTTGCCGGCCATGTCGAACAGCCCGTAGCGTCTCCGCGACGAAGCGCGCGAAGTCGGCGTTGGTCACGTGGCGTGACGTCCATCCAGAAGCCGTCCACCCGCACGCGGAGGGAGGGCCGCTCGTTGGGGAAGCTCCGGGGATCGTCGGTGCCCATGGTGAATGATCCGGCGGGGATCCAGGCCATGCCGGGAGGCGTTTCCCGCATCATGCATCGGAAAAAAAATCCCGCCCGGACACAGGGGCAACAGGAGAATGCGCGCGCCGGCGCGGGGAATGCTGGCGCCGCGCCGAGACGATGGATATCTTGGAAGGGAACCGAGGACCACCATGCCCCCCGATCCCAGTCCGGAGCGCGGGAACGAGCCGAACGCCGGATCCCCCGAGGGCGGCGGGGACGGCGGCAATCTCCTCGCCGATCCCGTCAACGACACCGGCGCGCCCCTGAACCTCGATTCCCGCTTCTCCCAGGAGCGGACCCTGATGGGGTGGGTCCGCACCTGCTTCTCCATCATCGGCTTCGGCTTCACCATCTTCACCTTCTTCCCCAGCCATAGGTCGCCGGAGGAGCTTGCGGCCCATCCGGTGCAGCCCAGGATCCTCTGCGTCGCGCTCACCTTCGGGGGCACCCTGTTCATGGCGCTGGCCGTGGCGCAATACCGCCTGGCGATGACCAAGCTCCGCGAGCTGGGATTGGAGCCGGGCTTCTCGATGGCCACCTTCACCTCCGTCCTGGTCTGCGCGGCGGGCCTGCTCGGCACCTGGGTCATCCTGGCCGAGTAGCGATGCGGTTGCGGCGGATGCTGCCCGGGGCCCTGCTGGCATGCGCGTCGGGCTGCTCCCTGCTGCCGTCCTGGACCGGGATCGATCCGCCGCCGCCCGAGGCGCCGCCGGCCCCGCCCCTGCCTCCGCCTCCCGTCTCCCGCTTGAGCCTCCCCATCCAGGTGGACATGAACGCCGTGGTCCGCCAGCTCGGCGCGCTGCTGCCCGACTCCCTGGCCGCTCCCGCCTATTCCGAGGACTTCGGCACGGGCGGCCCCGACCGGCCCGCCTGCGGAGTGGCCTGGAGGTGCGGAAGGATTGGAGCACGGACTTTCGGACGCATCTCGACAGCCTGATGAACGCCCACCTCGACCTGCGGTCCCGGGTCGTGACGGCCTGGCGCCTGCTGTCCCGGCCCATCCCGGCGGGGAAGGACGCCTGGATCGTCCTCAATCCGGAAGCAGTGACCGCCCCGCAGCCGCGCATCGACGGCGGAATCCTGAGGATGGACCTCGGCCTCGCCGCCCGTCCGCGCGTCTTCCTGGGCGCTGCCCCCGAAACCGAGCCCGCGCGGCTTCCCGACATCGGGCCGCCCGCGGAAGGCGACGGCTTCCGGCTCCACGTTCCCGTCGTGATCGGGTACGCCGAAATCGACTCCATCCTGCGCAAGCGGTTCCGGCTGGAATCCGGCGGGATACGGATCCCGAAGCAAGGCTTCCCGCGCATCCGGGTGGACCGCATCAAGCTGTCCGAGTTCGGCGATCGCGTCCTGGTCCGGGTGCACTTCCACGGGGCCGCGCGGGGCCAGGTTTTCCTCATCGGCAGGCCCCGGTTCGATCCGGAGACCTACGAGCTGACCGTGGAGGACCTGGACTTCGAGCTGCACACCCTCAATCCCCTGCTCACGGCCGCAAAATGGCTGAAGCGCGAGGATTTCACCGAGGCGATAGAGAGCCGCATCGTCGTGAGGCTGCAACCCAGGGTGACGGACATGGGGGCGGCGGGAAGGCGGGCGGGGATGCGGACCCGGTTCACGGGACGGGCGTCCGTGGACCGGGGCCGTGGAGCCTGCTCAGGCCCCGCATTCCATGCTCAGGTAGAGCTTGTCCCAGGCCTCGCGCAGCTTCTGCGCGCTGGCGCTGACGGAATCGGACGCCTCGCCCACCGTCTCCCGGCCGCCCGGCACGGTGTTGATTGTGTTCTGCAGGTCCTGGTAGGCGGCCTGCACGTCCAGTACGCGCGGGTTGCTCACGTCCTGGGAAGCCTCGCGCACGCCCTGCACGGCCTTGTCCACCCGTTCGTTGGCCGCCCGGACGCTGTCCAGCGGGGTCTCGGTGGTGACCGGCGGGTACTCGCGGCTGGCCGACTCCATCTCGGTCCTGTTCATGCACAGCTTCTTCTCCGCCTTGGCCTGCTTCTCGGCGGCCTTGTTGGCGTCGCTGGCGCCGGAGCCGGTCGACGAGCAGGCGCCGAAGTACAGGGGTCCGGCCGCCAGCACGCAGAGAGCGATGGATTTTTTCATGGGTTCCTCCGTGTCGGTGGGATCGCGTATCTCACGGTGGGAAGGCGGAACGCGTGGTCCGTTCCGGTAAGATAGACGGGGAAAGCGCCTCGGCGCAATGCCGGTGG
>CBILQL010000665.1:0-3084 GCA_966238865.1 uncultured bacterium | reverse complement strand
GCAAGAGCTACGAGGCGATGCGGCTCGATATGGTCGCGGAGATGTCCGCCTCCGGGGTCGAAGAAGGGGTCTCGATTTCGATGAAAGCGGAGATCACATCGGCCATCTACCTGGTCGAAGGGGTGGGCCAGGTGGGCCAGCGCATGAAGGGCTACATGAAGATGAGCGGTTCGCAAAGCGAGGAAGGCGCGACCGTGAAGGTAAACCTGACCATGGACCTGCAGGGCGAAACGTACCGGGGCGCCGCCTTGGTCGGCCCATCGGCCAAGCTCGGGACACCAGTGCCTGCGGCCGCCGTACCGGGCCGGGAATCCCTCGCCCCGTCGCATCGGGTTCCCGCCGGCCTCACTCCCGCAGACAAGGCCGCCGCCTCGGCGCGGGCGGCCGCCCTCGGCATGGCCCGTTCGCTGTGGCGGGCTTCCCTGCGTTGACGGCCGCCGCGTCTTCGCGCCTACGACCCGGCTAATGGATTCCGGCGCCTCTCGAAGCGCCGGAATCCCCGCTGTCAAACCGCAACTCCTGTCCCCAGGATCACATCCGCTCCCAGAATTGCGCATGATTCTTGCTTTCCCGGGATATTTCCCGGAGAACGGCCCTGCTTAGGGAAAAATTGGCACAGGGCGAGACGTTCCGGTATCAAATTGATCGCAAGGAGATCAATCCATGATCGGCATCCCGCGTAACCTCTCCCTTCCCGGCGCATTCCTGGGAGCGATCCTGGCAGCGGCCCCGGCCCGTGCCCTGGAGGTGCAGGTTTCCTTTCCACCGGGGGGCGGCGAGGCCCGCATCCTGGTCCGCCACGTCTCCGCGGTGGAACCCCTCGGCGCGCTGCGCCTCAAGCTCCGGTTCAAGGAATCGGCCGGCGCCGGCGCCCTCGCCGTCTTCAGCGCCGCTTCGGGACCCTGGTCCCAGATCCGACCCGAACTCAGGCGGGACGGCCGCATCGCCGAGGTCCTGGCCCTGGCCCCCACCGTGGGGGAAAGCCGCGGGACGGAGCCGGTGACCGTGGCCGAGCTGGCGGTCCCCCTGGCCGGCGTCGGAGCCCCCTCCGCCGCCCTTTCCGCCGAAGACCTGGTGGACAGCGTCTGGGTGGCGGAAGCCCTGGATCCCTTCGGCGGCAAGTCGGAGGTGGCGCATCGGGTCACCACCGCCATCGGCAAGGCGAGGTCCCCGCGTACGGCTCCCAAGGAGATCGTCGTCGGGTCGCGCCGCACCCTGAGCTTCGCCCTGGCCAAGGAGGGGCGGGTCGTCGTCCGCGTGCTGGACGCCCGGGGACGCACGGCGGTTACCGTCTTCGACGGACGCAAGGGAAAAGGGATGCACGAGATCGTCTGGGACGGGATGGGCCGCGGCGGGAGGGATCTGCCGGCCGGGACCTATTTCCTGCGCCTGGAGGCCGGGACCTTCGCCTATGATCGCAAGCTGGAGGTGCTGCCATGAAGCCGGCCGCGCCATCCGCCTTCGCCGCCCTGGCGGCCTCCGCCTTTCTCGCGTCCGCGGCCCTCGCGAAACCGGCCCGGACCGCGAAGACCGCCTCATTCGCCGCCGCGGCCACCACCGTCACCACCGCCGCCGCGGACCTGGACGGGAACCAGGCCGTGGACGCCGCCGACGTGCAGGCATTCCTCAAGGCGTTGGGCGAGGGGGCGGCCCTGCCCGGCGCCCTGGATCTCGACGGCGACAAGGCCGTGGACCTCGCGGATGCCCTGCTCTTCGGCCGCTGGGTGAACGGCCTGTGGCAGAAACCCGACGCCGGCTACGCCCCCCTGCAATTCCGCAATCCCGCGGACGAAGCCGCGTTCCGGAAGTATCCGCAGGATGTGAAGGCCAACGCCTCCCTGACCCCGGCGGCCCTCGCTGCGCTCTATCCGGAGGCGGCGGCTCCGGGGCCCGGCTATGCGGCCGGCGCGGTCGAGTTCTCGGGACGGGTGGATACGGCCCTGGGGACTCTCCGTCCCGACTGGGACCGGAAGCCCTTCCTGGACAAGGTCCGGCGGGAAGGTTCGGCGGTGGCCGACCAGATCGCCTTCCCCAACTACTTCCAGGCCCTGGACTTCATCCATTCCCGCGACCTTCCGCTGCTCTTCACCTCCGACGCCCTGCTGCACACCATCTACCTCAGCTACGACAACCTCCTCATCGAGCTGGAGGAGGCGTCCTTCATCCCGGCCCTGGACAGGATCCTGCTGGACGCCCGCGGCTACGTGCTGGCCCATCACGGGACCGGCGATGCCGCCCAGGACATCCGCGGGATGCTGGAGACGGCCCTGCTGCTGCTCAAGCCGGGCCGCTCCGACCTGACCCCGATCTCCGCCGTGTCCGCCAACCTCGCGGCGGTGGCGTCCCTGCAGTTCGGGACGGCCAGCCTGTACGGCCGGGACACCCAGGTCGACTTCTCCCAGTTCCGGCCGCGCGGCCACTATACCCGTACGACCGCGCTCTCGGACTATTTCCGGGCCATGATGTGGCTGTCCCGGGCCGATCTCTCCCTGGACCTCCGCGATCGCGTCAGCGGCAAGTCCGATCCCGCCTACACGCGCATGAAGCGGGGAGCCTTCATCCTGTGGGACGCCGTGGTGGGATCCGGATCCTACCCCGCCTGGCTGGAGATGAACCGCATGCTGGAATACATGGTGGGCGCCAGCGACGGCCTCACCCTCAAGGGCATGGGTCTCGTGGCCCATGCCCTCGGCGTGCGCGACGTGCCCGCCTACCTGCAGGGCTTCGATGCCGCCGCGGAAACCGCCTTCGACACGGTGCTGGCGCGCAGCGCCCTCGGGGCGCAGTTGATCCTGTCCCAGGGAAAGGTTTTCGCCCCCGGCGAAGACCTGGATCTCAGCCCCATCTTCGCCTTCATGCCCCAGCGCTTCATCCTCGATTCCTACACCTTCTCCCAGATGGTCCATCCCGTGGCGACGGGCCGCGCCATGCCCACCTCGCTGGAGGTGGCCTTCGCCCTGGGCGACAATTCGGCCCTCGCCGACATGGAGTCGCTTCCCAGTCCGGCGCCGGCCGGACTGCTCGCCTCGCAGCGCGCGCTGTACGACGGGATCAGCGAGGCCGGCTGGCAGTCCAACCTCTACG
>CBILQL010000664.1:0-3104 GCA_966238865.1 uncultured bacterium | reverse complement strand
GAAGGACAGGAAGCCGCCGGTCCGGTCCTGCTGGGCCCGGATGAGATCGAGGTGCTCGGCGATGTCGGCGGCGGTCTCCTCGGATCCGAAGACGATGTTGCTGCTCCCCGGCAGGCCCTGCTTGTGGCATTCCCCCATCACGCGGCACCACTCCTCGCCGGACAGCTTCTTGGGGGAGAGGACGGCCCGCATGCGCTCGGTGAGGATCTCGGCCCCGGCGCCCGGCACCGATCCCAGCCCGGCGTCCTTGAGCCGCGCCAGCAGCTCGGGAAGGGGAAGCCCCTCGTTCCGGGCCAGGCGCGCGAGCTCGATGGGGGAGAAGCCGCGCACGTGCATGCCGAAGCGATCGCGGGCCATGCGGAGGGCGTCGAGGTAATAGGCGAGGGGCAGCCGGCTGTTCACGCCGCCCTGGATGAACAGGGTGTCCACGCCCAGGGCGCGGGCCTCCTCGGCCTTCTCCGCGATCTGCTCCAGGGAGAGGACGTAGCCACGGTCGCTCTCCATCTCGTCCTTGAAGGAGCAGAAGGTGCAGTCCACGTCGCAGAAATTGGTGTAGTTGATCACCCGGTAGGCGGTGTAGCTCACCGCGGCAGGGTCCCGCAGCTGGTTGCGCCGGGCATGTCCGGCGGCGACGATGCGGGTCCAGTCGGGGGACTCCAGCAGCGCCAGGGCGTCGGCGCGGGAGAGGCGGCGGCCCTCCAGGGCGCGGTCGAGGATGGGGGAGATGTCCTGTCCGCTCAAGGCAGCCTTTCCGGGATGCGGGATGGGGTCGGACGGTGGATGGGCTGGAAGCGGAACATGCGGCTGAAAGGTAGCAAAACCAGCCGGAACTCCCCTATCGGCCTGCAATCCGGCAACTGGCCGATGCGGGTCTTCCCAGGCAGGGCCATCGCGGTCGGCTCCTCGGAGAGGAATAGCTAACTTGACAGCTGGCACATGAGGATGGAAAGCGAATGATGCGGCTGCTTACCGAAAAAATCACCCAGGCGGAACTCCAGGAGATGTCGCGTCGCGTATTCGGCAATCTGGTAAAGGCGGTCGTCGATGTGGAGAAGAACCTGCTGGTCCTGGATGCGGAACTCCATTCGGATGAGGAGGGGTACCTCCTGGATCGCGGTTCCCGGCAGCAGGATGTATGGGGGATCAATCTGTATCCGGAGTTCCCCGTAGGTGATGAAAACTTCGTGGAGTTCGATTCCATGATCAATCTCAGGCCTTTGGAAAACAACCACAGCCGGTCCGTGGATGACCCGGCAATCCGGGAAAAAATCCTGAAAATCGTCCGGGACTGGATCGCATGAGCGCCGTGCACAAGGAGTTGGCGGAGGGCCGCTGGTCGGGATTTTCCCTGTGCACGCAATTGGCCAACGTGGGAAGCGAGGTCGAGCGCGCCCTCAATTGGGAGCGCAAGGGCAATGCGGAATATCGGTGGATGGCCTTCCATCGCGCCTTGGAGCTGATCGATTTGACGCTTCGCGATGCGAAGAACCGGGGCCGCACGCGGGAAATCGCCAGGGTGCGGGAAGCGTTGGTGGATTATTTCGCCTTCGACAACGAGTATCGGAGCACCGAAACGCAATGGCGGAAATATTTCCGCCCCTTCGCCTATGCGGCGCGCATGGGCCGCTGAACCGCGGTTTCGCGCCGGCCGCAGCCGGGCAACCATTTTGTCAGGGATTCTGAATCCCTTGCGGGCCCTTCTCCGTATGCGCCGTGCACCCCTTGCTCCACTCGCTGCGGCCGTCGGCGGTGATTTCCCGCTTCCAGATCGGGGCGCGGTGCTTGATGCCGTCGATGATCATCCGCGAGGCGCGGTAGGCCTCGTCGCGGTGGGAGGCGCTGACGGCGATGACGATGGTGGGCTCGCCCAGGCCGACGCGGCCGACGCGGTGGCGGACCGCCACGGCCCGCACGGGCACGGCGGCGCGGGCCTCCTCGATGACGGCGGCGATGACGCGGTCCGCCATGGTGGGGTGGGCCTCGTATTCCAGGGCGATGACCCCGGTGAGCCCCTCGGAGTGGTCGCGCACGGTGCCCTCGAAGACGAGCACGGCGCCGGAGGCCGGATCGGACACCGCGCCGCGCAGGACGCCCGGGTCCAGGGGTTCGGGGGACAGGTACGCCATCGCCGCCCTATCCGCCGCTGACGGGGGAGATGATGTCCAGGCCGGAGTCGGCCGCCGGGACCTGCTCCCCGACATAGCCGTCCCCGGCCGCCACGCGGCTGGCCAGGAGGATGTCGCGCTGGCGGGGATGGAGGGCGGCGAGATGCTCCAGCACTTCCCGCTCCCCGGCGGGCAGGACCAGCTCCACCTCCTCGGAGCCCGTTCCCAGGGCGTCCCGGAGCTGGGCGTAATAGCGTATCTGCACGCGCCGGACCATGGGTCCAAAGGTAGCAAAACCAGGCGCAAGCCAGGAGCGCCGGGGCGGAAAGCGGAACCCCGGGTTCCGAGGGGCGGGTTTCCGCCGCGCGGAGGGCTTCCGGGCCGACGCCTCCCTGCCGGGACCTGCGGGTGCGGCAAATTACAAAAATCCGCGACAAAGATTACATTCTAGACCCTTCGTTTGGCTGCGGAGGAGTCACGCCATGGCATCGGAAAGCGACAGGGAAGGCGACGCCGCGCCACGCAAGCGGGTGGAGGAGGCGCTGCGGGAGAGCGACGAGCGCTTCCGCATCTTCCTGGATCATGCCGCCGACGGGTTCTTCCTGCACGACATCGAGGATTCCGGCCGGATCCTGGACCTCAACCGCCAGGCCGCCGAGATGCTCGGGTATGCCCGCAAGGAGCTGATCGGCCGGTGCCCGGGCGATTTCGACGTGGGGATGCCGCCGGGCGAGGCGATCCGGATCGGGGAGCGGGCGGGCGCCGGCGAGATGTTCGCCTTCGAGACGCGCCATCGCCGCAAGGACGGGAGCGAATACCCGGTGGAGATCCGGGTCCGGCCGTTCAAGCTCGCCGGCCGGCGGCTCTCGGTGGCCCTGTGCCGGGACATCACGGAGCGCAAGCTGGCCGAGCGCGCCCTGAACGAGAGCCATGATCTCCTGCGGGCCGTTGTCGAAGGGACACCGGACGCCATCTTCGTCAAGGATCTGCAGGGACGCT
>CBILQL010000663.1:0-3110 GCA_966238865.1 uncultured bacterium | reverse complement strand
CGCGGACCGCACGGCCTCCGGCCGGGACGTGATCTCGGCTTCTCCCCCCGCCATCTCCAGGGCATGGCGGACGGAGTGCAGGTTGCCCATCCCATAGTCTACCACGGCGATCATGGCGAACCGGCCTCCAGCCTAGCGCGCTTCAGGATCCCCGCCGGGACCGATGAGGTCCACGGTGCGGTCCCATTTGTCCGCATCCGGGAGCTGGCCGCCTTTCGGCATGGCCGCCATATCCGGCTTCCAGGGGCTGATGACATGGGTCAGGGCGATGGCGTTGAACTCCTCCTCGGAGATGTCCAGGTACTTCAGGAAGAGGTCCAGGCTCGCGGGCCGGCGGCCGTCGTGCTCGGCGACCAGCTTCGCGGCCGTCCCGCGGTCGAGGCGGCCGTTGCGGATGTCGATGCTGGCGAGGTGCGCGGTGCGGCCGTAACCGCGCTTGATGTACTTCAGGTAGTCGCGCACGCCCTGGAGGAAGCACTCGATCTTCTCGTAGGGATATCCGGCCGGCACGCCTTCCACCTTGTCGCCTTCCCAGCCCAGCTCCTTCCGGATGAGCTCCACCTGCGACTTGACGTCCCAGGGGATGAAGCTGCCCAGGCAGACCGAGCGCACGCCCACGCGGCGGAGGTCCTTGAGGGCCGGGTAGCGGAAGGGAGCCAGATCGCGGGCGGTGAGGCCCGCCACCATGCCCTGCATGTCGTCGGCGTTGATGCCGAGGTTGACGAAGCGGTTGAACCGCTTCTCGTCCACCTCCTCGGGCTCCTCGTAGCTGTAGTAGCTGGTGTATTCGGCGCTGGGCTCGCCCCAGAACAGCAGCGGGACGTTCAGCTTCACCGCCAGCTGCATGGGATAGGAGAAGATCCCCGTATGGCAATGCCAGCAGAAGTCGCCCTTGCGCTTGAGGCTCTCCAGCATCAGCTTCCGCACCACGTGCCAGTTGGGCTTGAAGCTGAGGGCGTCGACGCCGAGCTTCTTGAATGTGCGCTCGTTGTTCGCACGCAGGTTGGGCCGCATGAAGCCGTGATCGAACTGCACCACCAGCGGCTTCAGCTTGTGCTCCACCACCAGGTTGTACAGGGTGAAGGTGCTGTCCTTCCCGCCGCTGAACGGCACCAGGCAATCGTAGTCGTATTTGCCGCGGTACTTCTCGATGAGCTCCAGGAGCTCGGCCTTCCGCCGGGCCCAGTCGACCTTCTCCTGCTTGTATTCCTGGCCGCGGCACACGTTGCAGACGCCCTTGGCGTCGTAGACGATGGTCTCATGGGTTTCCGGGAGCATGCACCGGGAGCAGCTGTTCAATTCGGAATGGGACAAATTTCCTCCTGGGGCGGTTTCTTTCGGGCATCCAATCGTACCCTTTCCGCGCCCCCGGATGCATCCCTTTTCGGGGGGGAACGCGCGCCCGGGCGCCTCAGGCGAGGCAAAAAGTGTGCAAATGATCCATCATGGAGAGGATCCCGCTGTCCCGGTTCCGGAAGGTGACGTAGGCCACCAGCTTGTACTGGGAGGAGATGCAGAGGGAAATCCGGCCGCCCGCCTCCTCCATGGCCTCGCCGAGGCCCGGGAAGAGCCCGGCCACCCTGAATTCCCGCGCCCGCTTCGGTTGCAGGTGGAGCATGCCCGTGCGGGCGGCGGGGCCCCCCTTCCGGATCAGGTGGACCTGGAACCCCATCCGCTCGTCGTAGGGGTTGACCACCGCGATGCCGGGCTCGCTGTCGGTCGCGGTCGCGAGCCCCGGCCAGAAGAGGGTGTTCTCCATCTGGTCCGAGTGGGTCTGGGGATAGAGCTTGTCCCCGATGAAGGGCGTGACGTTGCAGCCGGTGTAGCAGCCGGTCGCCTTGTGGATATGGAAGGCGTAAAGCTCGACCGGGATGTCCTTGGCGTGGTGGTACTCGACGATGAACATCCCGGAAACCGGCCGCCCGCGGCCTTCCGCCAGCTTCCCCACGTCCAGCTGCAGGCAGCCCTTCTCGTCGCAGGCTTCGGTGCGCCCTTCCGCCACGAGGGCGCCGTTCTCGTAGATCCTCACCGCGAACCAGAACTTCCCCGCCGTGCCCCAGGGCGGATGGGCGTTTATGCCGGGGTAGTGCCGGATGACGGTGTCGTATTCGTCCGTGGGAGGGAGCATCCCCGCCTGGAGCAGCACCGACATGCCCTCCTCGGATGGGCCTACAGGTGATTGCCGTTCCATATGTACGTCGCGAGGTTGCGGAGAAAGAAATAGATGGTGGGCGCGAACTCCATCTTCATGGGATCGCTGGCTATCCGCAAGGCCAGCCTGGCCTCCGGCCGCCGCGCCAGGACGGGGGCGAAGAGCTCCCGGGAGGCGTCGATCCAGCGCGTGGTGAAGGGCGGGAAATCGAGGGTCCGGCGGTCGAGCTCCCCCGCCGCTTCGTCGGCGATCTGCAGGCTCAGGCGGATGGGCCAGGCGTGGGGGTTCTGCACGGACAGGTAGACCGCGTTGGGCCCTTCCAGGAAAGGCTTGTCCACCGCGATGGGCAGCACCACCAGGGGCCGGCCCGAATCGTTGATCTCGTGGGTGGAGCACGCCGAGACGCCGTTCGTCCAGACGGAATTGAACCGGCCACCCCCGTAATTGGCGCGGCCGATCTTGAGCAGGAACATCCCGTACAGGGGCCTCGGGATGTCCTCCTTGCGGGTATCGAAGCCGAAGGTCTCGTTGGTGGCCAGGGTCACGGTGCGGTGGAGCACCGGCTTGCCGGCGGAATCCAGGAGCATGTATTCCACGGGCATGGTCATGTCCTGGTCCGCGAATTGGGGCGGCACGGCATTGGAGGAGAACACCACCGTGTCCAGCCGGTGATCCGCCACGATGAAGCCCTTCATCAGGTTCTGGCCCGGCCGGACGCAGAGGTTCTTCCCCGCGCCGTTCGCCGCGAGCCTCAGGATCTCGTCCGGATTCTCGCCGAACATGGATTCCAGGATGAGCCGGCAGCCTCCGCACTTGGTCCCGGCGCGCGTCTCCTGTTGAACCGCCGGGAGGCTGCCCAGTCGGGCGTATGCCGCCCGCAGCTGCCCCGCCGTACGGTTGAAGCAATAGCAGACGATGCTGTCGGAAGGGGCCTCCGCCGCGGCGGGCCTCCAATCGG
>CBILQL010000662.1:0-3110 GCA_966238865.1 uncultured bacterium | reverse complement strand
GTCCGGCGCCAACGGGAGATCCTGCTTGAACCTCTTCTCTTCGACCCAGCCCTCGCGATTCCGGCTCCCGCATCTCGTCCTCCTGGGGGCACTGGCTGTCCCGTCCCTGGCGGCGGTGACCCCGGCCATCCGCATCAACCAGATCGGCTTCTTCCCCTCCGGACCCAAGACCGCGGGCGTGGTGGGCGCTCCCGCGGGCGATTTCCTGATCCTGGGCCCCGGCGCCTCCGATACCGCCTTCCGGGGAAAGCTGGGCGACGAAGCCCAGTGGGCGCCTTCCTCCGAGAACGTCCGCCTGGCCGACTTCAGCGCCGTGACTGCGCCCGGCCGCTACGTGCTGGCCGTGCCCGGGCTCGGGGAATCGGCGCCTTTCACCATCGCCGCCGGGTCCCACGTCGACGTCGTCCGCGGCTCCGTGAAGGCCTTCTATTACCAGCGCGCCAGCTCGGAGCTGCTGCAGCAGCATGCGGGGAAATGGGCCCGGCCCCTGGGCCATCCCGATCGCCGGGTCGCCGTCCACCCCTCCGCCGCCACGTCCGCGCGTCCCGCCGAGTCGCTCATCATCAGCCCCCGCGGCTGGTACGACGCCGGCGACTACGGCAAATACATCGTCAACTCCGGCATCACCACCTACACCCTGCTGGCCCTGTACAGCCATTACCCGGCCTTCTTCGACACCCTGAACCTCAACATCCCGGAAAGCGGCGACAGGTTCCCCGACCTGCTGGACGAGGTGCTCTGGAACCTCCGCTGGATGCTGACCATGCAGGACGAGGACGGCGGTGTCTACCACAAGCTCACCACCGCCGATTTCTCCGGCATGGTGATGCCCGCCAACGACCAGGCGAAGCGCTACGTGGTGCAGAAGTCGACGGCCGCCGCGCTGGATCTGGCCGCCGTGGCCGCCTACGCCTCGCGCGTGCTCCGCAAGTTCGAGTCCCAGGCGCCCGGCCTCGCCGATTCCGCCCTGACGGTGGCCAGGAAGGCCTGGGACTGGGCCCGCGCCAACCCGGCCGTCTACTACCGCCAGACGGTCATGAACCAGAGCTTCACGCCTCCCATCAGCACCGGGGAGTACGGCGACGGGAACGTCACCGACGAGTTCCAATGGGCCGGCGTCGAGCTGTACCTGGCCACCAAGGTGGACTCCTTCTACCGGGCCGCCTATCCGACCGCCCTGCCCGTCCGCGTCAACGCCCCCGGCTGGCCGGGAGTGGCCGCCCTGGCCGTATACAGCATGGCCGACGTGCTCGGCAACCCCGACTACCCGCTGCTCGACAGCGCCGGCGTCCGCAAGCTGCTGCGCGAGGCCGCCGACCTGCTGGTCGCCAAGGTGAACGGCAACGCCCTGCGGGTGCCCATGGCCCTGACCAACGACTTCAACTGGGGCAGCAACTCCGGCTGCGGCAACATGGGCATGCTCCTCCTGCAGGCCTATCGCGCCACCGGCAACGCCGCCTACCTCAAACCGGCCGTGGACGCCCTCGACTACCTGCTCGGACGCAACGGCCCCAGCCTGTCCTTCGTCACCGGCTTCGGCGCGCGCACGCCCATGCATCCCCATCACCGCCCCTCCGAGGCCGACGCCAACTCCGAGCCCGTCCCCGGCTTCCTGGTGGGCGGCCCCAACGCCACGGCCAAGGCCGCGGACGGCTGCGTCTACCCGTCCACCCTGCCGGGGCTCAGCTACTCGGACACCGAGTGCAGCTACGCCTCCAACGAGGTGGCCATCAACTGGAACGCGCCCCTGGCATACGTGACCGGCGCCCTGCAGGCCCTGTACGGCGGATCCGCCGGCCCCATCGCCATCTCCGGCCGCCCGGGCCGCGCCGCGCGCGGCGCCGCCCTGCTCGCCTGGGAAGCGGACGGCCCCCGGCTGATCCTGCCCGCGGGGGTCAAGGGAAGCCTGGACCTGTTCGACGGCGTGGGCCGGACCTTCTCCGCGGCGCGCCTCAAGGACAGCGCCAAGGCGGGGGAGAAGCGGCCGGGACTGCTGTTCTACCGGGTGCGCCTGGAAGGGATGGCGGAGGTCCGCAGCGGATCCTGGGCCACGGCCGCGTCGCTGCGCATCCCCCTGTGACCGCATCGGGGGGACGCGACGTCCCCCCGGACAGCGCGCGGTGAATTTTCCGCCAAACCTCCGTTCCTCGACGTCCTCTTGGGGAGTTTGTCTCCCAGCTCGGCCGCCCCGCGGTCGTCGCCACCATCCTGGGCCACGGCCCGGTCACCTTCTCGAACGCGAATTTCCGCCGCATGGTGAGGAATGGCCTGGAGCTCGTCCTCCCCTGCGCCGCCGGCGATGACCGCGACGTGCGCAGGCCCGTCCATACCATCGCGACTCCGGCCATGCGGCGCGCCAGGCAGGGTGCAGGGTTCGAGGGCGTGCCGGCGTCGGGCCGCATCCTCCGCTGGCGCTTCTCCTCCGCCGTGCATTCCGTCGATGGCAGGGAGATCGGGCCCGCCCTTCTTCCCGCCCCGTCGCATTGAAGCGCGCGTAGACCTTGCGGGGGCCGCCTACCGGCGCCTATATTATCCGCTCACAGACGTAAGGAGCGCCGATGCGGATCCTCATCGGGTACGACGATTCGGTTCCGCTGGAAAAGACCCTCCTCGATTTGGACCGGGCGGGCCTGCCGTCCGGGACCGAAGCCGTCATCCTCAGCGTGGCCACGGCCTGGGGGCATGACCCTTTCCCCCGGGGAGGCGGCAAGCGGGACCGACCCGGTCCCCCGCCCAGCCGGCAGCTCCGGAAGCACATGGATCGCGCCATGAAGGAGACCCGGGCCTTGGCGGATAGCGGGAAGCGACGCCTGCGGGAGCGTTTCCCCGCCTGGAAGATACAGGCGGAGGCGGCCATCGACGATGCCGCCGAGGCGCTCCTCGCGAAAGCCGAGGCCTGGAACGCGGACTTGGTGGCGGTGGGCCCCGGCCGGTCGGCCATCCGCCGGCTTTTCCTGGGGAGCGTGTCCCAGAAGGTCCTCGGCTACGCCCGGACCAGCGTGCGCATCACCCGTGCGGGGGGCGAGGGGAAGCACCGTGCTCCCCGGATCCTGATCGGCGTGGACGGAAGCGCCGGCTCGCTGGGGGCCGTCTCGGAGGTCTGCGGCCGC
>CBILQL010000661.1:0-3137 GCA_966238865.1 uncultured bacterium | reverse complement strand
CCCTTGCGGCCCTTGCGGCCCTTGCGGCTGCTTCCCGCCGCCCGCCTTCCGTCCTCAGCTTCAATCCGAATTCGGAGGGGAGCTCGGGTTGATGACGCCCTTCTTCAGGAAGCCGTAGGTGAACCCGATGAGGCCGTAGAGCAGCGATCCCGCCAGCAGGTATTCCGGCAGCTTCATGGCGAAGCCGCAGGTATAGGCGGCGATGATGTTCACGACCTGGAACAGGTTGAAGAGCTTGTTCTCGCGGCGCACCAGCTTGGGCAGGTACAGCGGGCTCACCATCAGGACGCCCGCGAAGATGAGGAGCATGGGCAGCACCACCATGCTGCCCTGGAACTTCCCGGCGAGCTGGTACTTGGAGTACAGGATGACGCTGGTGGCCACCAGCCCCCCCGCGAAGGTGGAGGGGAGGCCGTGGAAATAGTTCTTCAGCTCCTCCGAGTCGATGGCGTTGTAGCGGGCCAGCCGCATCGAGGCGGAGAGCATGTACACGGACACCGAGACCAGCATGAGCGGGCGGTGGGAGGCGAACCAGGCGTAGTCCAGGCTCTGCATCATGAAATAGACCAGGAAGCCCGGGGCGATGCCGAAGGCGATGAGGTCGGCCATGCTGTCGAACTGGGCCCCGAAGTCCGACGACGCCTTGAGGATTCGCGCGGCGAAGCCGTCCAGCTTGTCGAGCAGCACGCACCAGACGATCATCCAGGCGGCCAGGATCAGGGGGGCCTTGGTGAACCCGAGGATGGGACGGCCAGGATCCGGGTTGGTGAAGGATTCGGCCATCACCAGGATGGCGAAGATGCCGAGGAGGAAATTGAGGCCCGTGAACAGGTTGGGGACCAGGAAGCGCTTTGCGACCACGGCAGTCTCCTCGGCTGGTGCGTTAGAGGGTAGAGTCTGCGAAAGGTAAGAAAATTTTTACGACGGGAAGCTCAAGATGAAATTGTCCAGGGTCCCGATGAAAATCGAGTTGCCGAACAGGATCGGGGAGCCGGGAAGGTCCGGCAGCTTGTATTTGAACAACAATTCATGGTTGAAATTGCGCTTTTCCAGGGCCGGTTCGGTGGTGCCCAGCCAATAGCCGTGGTCGGTGACGGTGGGACGGTTGAAGAGGTAGGACTGGATGCGCACCTGGGACTGCACGGCCCCGGTCTGGGCGTTGAGGCAGATGAGCTTCTTGGAAGCGGTGGTGATGACCAGGGTATTCTCGCGGTTCCCGGAGAGGCTGAAGATCTGCTCGCCGAAATCGCGGATCCATGCGACGCCCTGGGAGGCCCTGTCGATGCCGACGAGGACGCCCTGGTTGTACCCGGCGTAGACCTGATCCTTGCCGGAGAAGCTTTCCGTGACCGTGCCGGGCGGCAGCTTCAGCGACCACAGGACCTTGCCCGAAGCCGGCTGCACGGCGAAGTAGTTTCCCTCCAGGTCTATGACGTCCAGGTAGTCGGCCTGGCGCGACTTCCCCACGAGCAGCCCGCTCCGACCCAGCTGCCGCTCCCAGCGCAGGGTGCGGTCCGGCAGGCCCAGGAGGCTGATTCCCCCGAACCAGTCGCTGAAGACCACGCCCCCGGGCACCGCCTGGGCCTGGCATACTGGATTGCGGAGCGGATGCTGGCCCATGCCGCCGGGATTCTGGGGCGTGAGCAGGTAGAGGCGGGACGGGCTGCTGACCAGGATGGTGTCGCCCTTCCACAGCCCCACCTTCATGTCCAGCTCCTCGGAGAAGTGGAAGGAGTTGACGAGCTCGCCGGTTTCGTGGTTCACCAGCACCAAGGTCTGGTTGTCGTTCTCGAGGTAGAAGGATTGATCCTTGTGCGGGACCAGGGTGGGATAGAACTTGGGCCCGTACTGCCGCTTCCAGACCCAATTGGCTCCCAGGCCGGAGGCCAGCCCCCGCAACGCGGGTCCGGTGGACCAATGGTGCGTGGCCTGGGAACGGGAGGCCTGCACCATGGCCTGGAGCTGCTCCTGGCGGGGCGCCCCCGACGCCTTGAGGAGGGCGGCTCGCTGCCTCCAGGCTTCGCCGTTGCCCGGCTCCACCTCGAGGATGCGGTCCAGGCCCGCCAGCGCGGACCGCGCATCCCGGCCCTCCTGCAGGTCGCGGAACCCGCGGTTCCGCAGGGAGGTGTCCCGGCCGGCCACCTTCATCAGCTCCCGGTTGAGCTTCACCCGCTTGCCGTCCCCGAAGTGCAGGACCAGCCAGTCGGCGGTGGGCAGGAGCGCGGGCTCGCGGCTCCACCCGTACTCGTAGGTCCACAGGCTGCGGCCGCGCCGGTCCAGTCCCACGCAGGTCTGGGCGAAGGTGGTGGCGAACAGCTCGCCGCCGTAGGGGAGGATCTGGCTGGCGAGCACGTCCTTCTGCCATTCCTGGACCCCGGTTTCCAGGGAGAGCGCGCGCACCATGCCGTGCGCGGTCAGGAAGTAGGCGCGCCCGTCCCCGACCACCAGCTTCTCCTGGACCGGGCAGGCGGTCCCCCATTTCACCGTGCCGAAGTCCTGGCCGCGGCGGACCTCCATGCGGTCCGGGTAGCGCAGGATGAGATGGGGCCCGTCCACGAAGACCAGCAGCGGCTTCTCCACGATGCCGGGAACCGGCTTGAGGAGGCGCTTGCGCAGCTCGACCCTGGCAATCTGGCCGCCGGAGCCGTGCAGGAATCCCTCGTCCGGCGTCGCGGCCGAGGAGATCCAGGCGGCCCCCTCCATGTCCAGGGGAGCCTCCCAGGCGGGCTCGCCACCCTTGAAATGGCGCAGCAGCCCGCCGCCCATGAGCAGGAACTCCCCCGCGTCCCCGGAGAGCAGCTTGCCGCCCTCCAGCGCGGGTCCGGCCGAAACCTCGAACGCTTTGCGGGAGCGGTAGGCGAGCAGGCGTACCCGGCCGGTTTCCTGGTTCAGGACCAGGGCATGCCCGGCGGTGGCGTCGAGGATTTCCTCCTTGCCCCCGAGCCGGATATCCAGGAGGGTGAGATCGCCCGCGGCGTCCTGCAGGGCTATCTCCTTGGGGCGTTCGAACTGCCCGTCGGGGGGGCCGCGGAATTCCAGGGCGTAGGCCGTGCCCTGGGCGGCAGGCACGGGGAATATGCGCGAAGGGCCCGACTTGGCGGAGGCGTCCAGCACCATGTCCTCGATGGAGGAGGGGT
>CBILQL010000660.1:0-3138 GCA_966238865.1 uncultured bacterium | reverse complement strand
GCCGGGGGTATCCCCGCACCGGCCGTAGGGATAATCTACAAAGGCGGCCCGGGGGCGCCCCGTTTCCGGAACCGGCCGCGGAGACCGCATCCGGTCCCGCCAGGCCGCTTCAGGCCCAATGTCCCTGGAGGAACGGCTCCAGGGGCGCCTCGTCGGCCTTCAGGTCGAGGACCCGGAACACCTCCGAGGTCTCCAGCGTCTCCGTCTCGGGCTTGAGGGCGAGACCCAAATCCTCGGCCTCGGCCACCGGACGGCGGGCCACCAGGAATTCCGCCCCCGGGTAATCGAGCAGCCCGGGCGGATCGGCCGGATGGAAGCGCCGGTCCCCGAATTTACGCAGCAGCCCGGGCGGGTACTCCGGCAGGCTGACCTGCGGGGACAGTCCGGCCTCCTCGCGCGCCTCGTACAGTGGGTTCAGAATGGCGATGTAGGGGTTCTCCCGCCGGAAAATCCCCAGGGCGCGCTGCACCTCGGCGGGCCGTTCGGGCAGCTCCAGGGCGTACGCCATGTGGGTGTGCCGCCCGTGGCGCAGGATGGCGTACACGCCCTCCCCGCAGGGGCGCGCAATCGGCAGGGGGTGGGTTTCCCGCAGCCTTTTCAGGATGGCGGCCGGGCGGAGATCGACAGCCTCCATGCGCGCCCACCAGCCCCTTTCCCCGCCCGATTCGAGCAGGCCCTTGAGGCTCACGGCCGCATAGCGGCACTTGTCCCCGTCGTAGGGATGGAGGATGAAATGGAAGGAGGCCACGTCTTCGGGGCCTTCCACGGCCTCGACCCCGTGCTTGGGATGGTAGAAGAAAAAGATGTCCCCCTGTTCGAGGGTCTTCTGGCCTGACGTGCCGGCTCCGATGCGCTTGCGCATGCCTTCCTCCTGTCGAGGGCTCTTACATAGAAAGTAAAATGCGGTTCCGGTCGGCGCGAGAGCGCCGGTGGCCGGCGCGATTGTACCGGTGGCCTATGCGAAAGCGGCGGATGCGGGAGCGGCGGATGCGGGAGCGGCGGACCTGTCCCCGTCAGGAATCCGGTAGGCCAGGGCCGCATCGATGTCGTCCGGGGAGGCGTACGGATACACCTCCAGGATGGCTTCGCGCGTCCAGCCGGTGGCCAGGAGGCCCTGGAGGAATTCCACCGTGAGGCGGGTCCCCCGCACGAAGGGCTTGCCGGAAAGGATGGCGGGGTCGGTCTGGATGGGGCCGCCGTGGGCGGCGCTGGAGGTCTGGTGCTCGTCTGCCATGGCGACACAGTATATACTGCCATCCCGCCCCGCCGGCAAGGGAAGGCCGGAACTGGCTATCCTGCCCGGAAAGGTTTTCTTTCAAAAAGGGTCTTCCGGGAGAAGAGAATCGATGAGGCGTGTCATTTCGCAAATCCTTTCGGCGGCCGAGGACTGGCTGCCGGCCCGCGATCGGAAAGACAACCAGCCGGAAGACGGGCGGGGCGGCGGGGGTCCGGGCCGGGAGGATGCCGGGAAATCCGGCGGCGGGGACCGCAACCTCCGGGGCCGCCCTACGGGACGGCCCCCCGGGAAGCCCCGGAGCCCCGTCCTCTATCTGCTGTTCCTGGCCATGACGCTCATGGTCTTCAACCTGTTCGCGCCCCGAGGCGGCGCGGGCCTCACCGAGTACAGCGACTTCAAGGAGAAGATCCGCCGCGGCGAGATCGAGCGCGTGGAGATGCGGCCGGAGCTGATCGTGGGCCATCTGAAGCGGGATTCCGCCCGGGCCGCCGACAGCGCCGCGGCCGGGGACACCTCCCGGACCCTGCGCGCCGTGCCGGTGGAGGACCCCGACCTGGTCCGCCTGATGGACTCGGCCGGGGTGGCCTACTCCGCCCACGTGGACGCGGCCGCCGGCTTCAAGGCCTTCCTGTTCAACTGGGTGCTGCCGGCGCTCTTCTTCATCGGCCTGTGGCTGCTGATCATGCCGCGCATGGGCGGGGGCGGCGGAGCGGGCCTCTTCGCGCTCGGCAAGTCCCGCGCCCACGTGGTGGCCGAGGGCGAGGTGGGCGTCAACTTCGACGACGTGGCCGGCGTGGACGAGGCCAAGGAGGAGCTGAAGGAGATCGTCGATTTCCTGAAGACCCCCGGCAAGTACCTGGCCATCGGCGGGAAGATCCCCAAGGGCGTGCTGCTGGTGGGCCCGCCGGGCACGGGCAAGACCCTGCTGGCCAAGGCCGTGGCCGGCGAGGCCAAGGTGCCCTTCTTCCGCATCAGCGGATCGGACTTCGTGGAGATGATCGTCGGCGTCGGGGCCGCGCGCGTGCGCGACCTCTTCAAGCAGGCGCGCGAGAAGGCCCCCTGCATCATCTTCATCGACGAGCTGGACGCCATCGGGAAGTCGCGCACCAACCTCATGGGTGGCCACGACGAGCGCGAGCAGACCCTGAACCAGCTCCTGGTCGAGATGGACGGCTTCGATCCCCGCGCCGGGGTGATCCTCCTCGCCGCCACCAACCGGCCCGAGATCCTGGACCCGGCCCTGCTGCGCCCGGGCCGCTTCGACCGCACCGTGGTGGTGGACAAGCCGGACCTCGCCGGGCGCAGGGCCATCCTCGAGCGCCACGCCCGCGGCGTGCGCATGTCGGGGAGCGTCGATTTCGAGGCGCTGGCCCGCAGGACGCCGGGCTTCGCCGGCGCCGACCTGGCCAACATCGTCAACGAGGGGGCCCTGCTGGCGGTGAAGGCGGGCCGCGAGCGGGTGGACCAGGCGGACCTCGAGGAGGCGGTGGAGAAGGTGATGGCCGGGCTCAAGAAGAAGAACCGCGTGATGACCGCCCAGGATCGCGACCGGGTGGCCCACCACGAGACCGGCCACGCGCTGGTGGCCACCTTCACGCCCGGCGCCGATCCCGTGGAGAAGGTCTCCATCATCCCCCGCGGCCTGGGCGCCCTCGGCTATACCATGCAGCTCCCCACCGAGGAGCGCTACCTGATGACGGAGTCGGAGCTGATGGCCCGCATCGACGTGCTGCTCGGGGGCCGCGCGGCCGAGGAGACCGTGTACGGGGAAATCTCCACCGGCGCCGCCCACGACCTGGGCCGCGCCACCGAGCTCGCGCGCCAGATGGTGATGGACCACGGGATGAACGACAGGTACCGCGGGTCGTCGGTCGTGATGCAGGCCGGCGGACCGCGCGGGG
>CBILQL010000659.1:0-3145 GCA_966238865.1 uncultured bacterium | reverse complement strand
ACGGCACCGAGCCCCCCGTCGACGACACCCCCGGCTGCGTGGACGAGGACAACAATCTGTCCCTGTCCATCACCGAGGACTGCGAGCTGGCCGCCGACAGCACCTACCATCTGCAGGGCCTCACCTTCGTGGACAGCGGCGCCACCCTGACCATCGGCGCGGGCGCCACCATCAAGGGCCTGCCCGACGGCGAGGAGGCCGCTCTCATCATCAACCCCGGCGCCAAGATCAACGCCGTCGGCACCGCCGCGAAGCCCATCGTCTTCACCGCCGGCACCAGCGCCCCCGAGCGCGGCGACCTGGCCGGCGTGGTGCTCCTCGGCAAGGCCGACCTCAACCTCGCCACCGAGACCGGCAAGATCGAAGGCTTGACCGACGTGCCCTACGGCGGAACCCAGGACGACGACAGCAGCGGCGTGCTGAAGTACGTCCGCATCGAGTATGCCGGCCATCTCATCGGCGCCGACAATGAGCTCAACGGCCTCACCATGGGCGGCGTCGGCAGCAAGACCAGGATCTCCTACGTGCAGGTCTACGAGGGCCTGGACGACTGCTTCGAGTGGTTCGGAGGCTCCGTCTCCGCCGACCACCTGGTGGCCACCGGCTGCGACGACGACATCTTCGACTGGGATCTGGGCTGGCGGGGCAGCCTGCAGTTCGCCCTGGGCGTGCACGGCACCGCCACCAGCTCCGACCCCAACGGCATCGAGGCCGACAACCTGAACGGCAACGAGGGCAACACCCCCCGCTCCAACCCCAAGGTGGCCAACCTGACCCTCATCGGCAACGGCACCACCAGCCAGTACGGGATGCACCTGCGCCGCGGCACCGCCGGGCACATCGTGAACTCCATCGTCACCGGCTTCAGGAACGGCACCATCCGCATCAGCGGCAACACGTCCATCAACCTGGCCAAGGACGGCGACCTCAAGGCCGAAGGCATCTACGCCTACGGCAATATCGGCACCAAGATCAACCTGACCCCGGCGGCAGGGCTGGCGGATTCCGTCGCGACCCTGGCCTCGACCAGGACCGCAGTAAGCGACTGGTTCCTGGCCGACTCGGCCTCGCTGGAACTTTCAGCTACCGCCTGGAAGCCCTCCAGCGCCCCGGAAGGCGCGGTGGAAGTCCCTTCCGGCCTGGCCTCCGCCGATTACCTGGGAGCCTTCGATCCCGCGGCAACGACGCTGTGGTCCGCGGGCTGGATCAAGCAATAGCGGATTCGAACGGACGACTGAACGGCGGGCGCCCGCCCGCTCACCTGCCCCGGGGTTCCCCCGGGGCTTTTGTTTTTCCCCCTGGTCACCGGTACGTCAGGTAACGGGTCCCCGAGGGGGGCTAGAAGGAACGGTGAGGATGGCCGGGGAAGAAAAGCCGTACTCCCCCGCGGCATGCTTCATACGAACCACATGACGCGGCCCGCCGGATTCGGACCCGTGAGGGCCCAAGAGGCGGGTGCGGCCGCTGCCGGTGTTGCGTCGGCCAAACCGACGACACCCGCGTACGCAAAAGAGCTGTTCAATAAGCTCGTACAGAAGATACCATCCCGATATTTCAGATTCAATACAAATCCTTTCAAATCAGCCACTTCCAACCCGGGTGCGAAACGGGGTAGCGACGGCGTTCGCCCCGGGAACCGGCCATAGGGTCTGTCTGGAATACCTCTTCCTGCTGCGGCCGGCTGCGTCGCCCTCGCGACGTAATTGGTTTTGGGACCCAACCCCTCTGAGGTTGGGAAGGGGGCATTCCAGACAGACCCTAGCGTTCCGGCCCGGCAGCCAACTGGCGGGAGATTTTCCGGAACCGCCACGCCCCGAAGGCGAGACAGAAGCTGCCGAGCGCTATCATTGCCATGCCCGACCAGGCCGTGAGGGGTCCGTCCAGGAAGTGGAGGATGGAGGCCCCGGCCAAAAACAGGGCCAGGGCGGTGCGGATGTACGCCAGCAGGGTCCGCTCATTGGCAAGCACGGTGCGGACGCGGGCGAGGCTGTCCCGCGTGCGGGCGTCCTCCCGGGACGAGGGGGGCCCGCCGGGAGCCTGGGATTCGGAAGGTTGCTCGGGAGCCATGTGTCGACTTACGACACAACTAGCTTTCGGAAGGCCTCGCGGCCAGCAGGATCATGGGCCCGCTTCGCCCTGCTCCGCCAATCCCTTCCCGGATTCCACGGCGCGCAAGGGAAAGTAACCCGCGGAGGCGACCAGGGCCTGTCCGGCGTCGGACAGGATCCAATCGATGAAGTCCTTGGTCTTGCCCTCGGGCCGCTCGCGCATATAGATGTACAGGTCGCGGCTGATGGGATAGGCCCCAGAGGTCACATTCTCCTGCACGGGCGCATAGGCCGGCGAGGCGGAATCGGCCTTCACCTTGGCGAATTTGATGCCGGCTCCGGCTGCGATCCTCGATGCCGAATTTTTTGCCATCATCCCGGCCTCCCCGTTCAAACGGAATGCTTGCGCTTGTCCTCGGCGTGGTGCTTGACCACCCGGGCCTGCACGTGGAAAATCACCTCTTCGGCGATGTTGGTGGAGAGATCGCCGATGCGCTCCAGGTTGCGGCTCACCCGCAGCAGCTCCAAGGCCAGCTCGATGCTGGTCTTGTCGGTCTTGACGAGCTGGATGGCCTCGCGGGTGTTGGCCCGGTTCAGTTCGTCCAGCGTGTCATCGCTCTCGAGCACGGTGCGCGCCAGCTGCATGTCCTTGGTGAAGAAGCTCCGGCAGGCGTCCCCGAGCATGGCCTTGGCGATGGCAATCATCTTGGGCAGCTCCAGGAGCTGGCCGTCGGCGGTGAACGCCGCCAGGCTGATGGCGCTCTGCGCGATGTTGACGCAATGGTCGCCGATGCGCTCCATGTCGTTGTTGATCTTCTGGATGGCGAGGAGGAAACGCAGGTCGACGGCCACCGGCTGGTGCAGGGCGAAGGCGTCCGCCACGGCATGATCGATCTCGATCTCGAGGCTGTTTATCTCCCGCTCGTTGGCGAAGGTCTTCCCGGCCACGGCCTTGTCCCTGTCCAGGAGGGAACGTGCGCAGGCTTCCAGGCTCTCCTGGGCGAGCCGCGACATCTTCTCCAGCGTGGCGCGGAGGTGGTTCAGTTCCTTGTCGAAATGCCGTTCCATGAGGGCTCCCCTTTTACTTTGCTTCGTTC
>CBILQL010000658.1:0-3154 GCA_966238865.1 uncultured bacterium | reverse complement strand
CACCTCGTCGAGCTTCATCACCACCTGGGCCGTGTCTTCCTTGACGGTCTGGTACAACGCGACAGGAATCACGACTTCCGTGGTGAAGGCGAAGGCGATGAGGCCGGCGCCGAAGATCGAGAACACACCGACGAACTTGGCCAGGCGCTTGTCGGACTCCACTTCGAACTTTTCGATGAAGGGATCCTTGGCGCCGGGCCGGAGGGGGGGCATTCCCGGTTGGGGGATGCCCGGCTGGGGCATGTATTCGTTGGCCATTATCCCTCCTCGCCTCTCTTGGTCACGGCGAACTTGATGTTGCTGTAGCCCGCGTAACCGCAAGTAGCCATAATCTTGGTGATGATGTCGTAGGGCGTGTTCTTGTCGAACTGCACCACGACCTTGCCGGTGGCTTCCTTGATGATCCCCAGCACCTCGGCCTTCTTCTCCTCTTCGCGCTTCTTCTCGAGCAGCTTGAGGATGGAGGGCACGAGGAGGCTGTCCTGCTTCCGGACATCGGACGTCTTGGCCACCGAGTGGTCGTCGACGTTGATGTTGTCCTGGTCGCCGATGATGGTCAGCGAGACCTCGGTCGGCGACTTGGAGCGGGACGACATGGGAAGCACCAGGTTGTCCGCCGACGTCATGAGGTTGCCCTCGGAGGACACCGAACGGAGGAGGAACACGAGCACGATCACGAACACGTCGATGAGCGACGTGATGATGAGGTGCGCGTCCTTCTGTTTCTTGACCCTGCGCTTTGCCATCAGGCCTCCCCTCCCACCAGGGAGAGCGCGACGCGATCGAACCCGGCGGACTTGCAGGCATCCATCATCTGGATCACCTTGTCGTAGATGATGTCCTCGTCGGCGAGGATGACGACGTCATCCACGTCCGCGGGGAGCGGATCCCGAGTGCTGTAGAGCATGTGGATCTTCTCCAGGGTCTTGGCCACTTCCTGGTAGGCGGAGAGCTTCTCGACCTTGCAGAAGGAGGCGCTGCGCGCATCCATCTTGCGGATGGTCTCGTCTCCGACGATGCGGAAGAGTTCGCCTTCGCCCGGGATGCGCGTGTACCAGTTGCCGGCGGTGTCCATGAGGGCGTTGCCCTCGATGTCGATGACCGCCATCTGGATCGTGCCGGGATCGGCGCTGTCCTTCTTGACGACGGTGTTGAGCATGATGGTCTCGCGCTCGAACGGAGACATCACCTTTCCGTCCGTCGGGGACTTCACCTCTTCGCCCGGCACCCAGATCTTGCGGAACACGTGCTGATCCGAGCGGCTCCGGTACTCCACTTCCTCCTGGTAGAAGACGGTGGGCTGGAAGCCGCCGGCCGCGCCGATGGTCACGCCGGACTTGCCGATGATCACGGTCAGATTGAGAAGACCGTCGTCCGGAGGAGGCTGGTTTTCCGCCTGCGCCATACCGCGCTCCGGCAACCAGAGTTCCAGGACGCCCATCCTCTCGAATTGGGCCATCGAAATGACGATGACCACAAGGATCGAAAACAAGGCCATGACCGGGATGAGGTCAAGGTCCTTAAAATGGTGTTCTTTCTTTTTGCGACTCATTGTGGTCCTGTTCCTTGTGGGTGAAGGCCCCCGGGTGCATCCCGGGGGCGGCCTTCAGCTTAGAGCAGGTTCATCACCTTGACGGCCTTCTCTTCCATCTCTTCCTGGATGCGCTCGGACTGCATGGCGAGCAGGCCGTGGAGCAGCAGGATCGGGATGGCGACGGCGAGGCCGGTCCAGGTGTTCACCATAACGATGGAGATACCGTTGGCCAGGGCCTGGGGACGCTGGGCGGCCGGGAGGTTCGCCACGGCGTCGAACGCCAGGATGAGGCCGAAGATGGTGCCGAGCAGGCCGCAAAGCATGGAGATGTTGGCGAAGGCCGGCAGCAGGTTCAGGTAACGGTTGACGCGGGGAGCCTCGGTGAGGTAGACCTCATCCACGGCCTTCTCGATGGCGGCGGATCCCTTGGCCTTGTTCTGGAGAACGGCGGAGATGATCTTGGCCAGGGGGAAGTTCTGGGAAGCGGCGAGGTGGCCGGCTTCGGCCACGCGGCCGGTCTGGAGCAGCTGGGCGATGTTCCGCATGAAGTTGGCGCGCCCGGCGGAGGACTTCACGTAGATGTAATAGAATCGTTCGGCGATGATGGCGAAGGAGATGATGCCGAGAATGATCATCACCGTCATGTAGAACTTGCCTTCGCCTTCGAAGCCCTTCAAAATATGTTCCATTTTATTCCTCTCTAAATACAGGGTTGGGGGTTAGGATCACTTACGAGTCGAAATTTCCGCCGAATCAGGCCCGACTGCCTCTGCGAAAAGTCTTCCAAAAGACCGGGATTCAGTCTTTTGCGTCCAGCTGTAAGATACTGGCCGCCCACCGAATCCGCAGGCCATTTTTCGGCTTTTTTTACGCATCCGTGCATTGTTCAAGGGTTGGATGAACGATAAATTCCAAAGTTTCCCGGGCTTTCGCGACCTCGCCGTCGGGGCTTTGTAGCAACCCGGGACGGAGAGGTTCTCGCGCGGCCTAGGGCAGCTCTTCGGGCTTCGCGACCTCGCTGTTGAGCTCGGCGATTTCGCGCTTGGCCTCGGTCTCCATCTGGAGCAGCAATTCGATCTTCTGATCCTCGGAGAGCGAGCTGTTCTCGTAGATCTTCGCGATGCGCTTCATGTTGGCGTCGTACTTGGCGTCACGGTATTCCTCGGAGGGGACGCCGGCCACGGGGGTCTCCCCGGCGGGAGCATCGGACTTGGGACGATCGCCGGGCTGCAGCTGCAGCTCGGGGGCCTCGGCCTCCAGCTCGCGCAGGCGCGCCACGACGCGGTCGCGGGCCTCGTTCTTGAGGAAGTAGTTCTGGGCCATGGTCAGCGCTTCCTTGTAGTTGGCGATCGCCTTCTGCTTGGTCTCCTCGGAAGCCGCCTTGAGCTGGTCCTTCTCCTCCTGGCCGGCCTTCTTGGGAAGCGGCACCTGGAGGAAGAGCTTGCTCAGCTCCTCGAGGGCGTCTCCCTTGAACAGGTAGGCCTGCATGAGCTTGAGGCCGGAGCTGTCGATCCAGGGGCTCTCGATGCCCTGGTTGTTGGCGATGTCGAGGTTCTTCTTGTACAGCTCCTGGGCCTTCTCCAGGTAGCCCGGGATCGAAGCCTTGCTCTCGATCTTGGC
>CBILQL010000657.1:0-3157 GCA_966238865.1 uncultured bacterium | reverse complement strand
AGCCTGCCGGAGCCGTCGCGGCGGCGGCCGGCTTGGCGGCAGTCTCGGCCGCGCCCTGGGCGGAGGCGTTGCCGGCCGCGGCCAGGGCTGCCAGGGAGATGGCGCAAAGTCCGGCGGCGAACGGCAGGGAAGGGAGGCGGAATCGGAGGATCATGAGGACGGTCCTATTCGGAAAGGTGGCATTCCGGGAGGGTGAATTGATAAATTAGGTAAGAAAAATAGGAAATATCGCCCGGATCGGGTCGCAGGCTGAATTGAACTACGATCTCCTAATCGTGGGCGGAGGCATCAACGGCGCCGCCCTGGCCCGCCAAGCCGCCTTCCAGGGCCTTCGATGCGCCGTCTTCGAGGCCGGCGATTTCGGGCAGGGCGCGAGCACCAACACCTCCAAGCTCCTTCACGGCGGGCTCCGGTACCTGGAGACCTATGATTTCGGCCTGGTCCGGGACGCCGTGCGGGAGCGGGCCCACCTCCTGGAATTGGCGCCCCACCTGGTGGAGGCGCGCCGTTTCCTGTTCCCGCGCACCCGCTACGGACGTCATGCGCGGCCCCTGATCAAGGCCGGCATGACCCTGTACGATCTCCTGGCCGGCGGCCGCCTGCGCCTGAATCCCCACGGCTGGGTCTCCCCGGAGGAGCTGCGGCGGCGCGAGCCCCATTTCCTCCCAGGCGAGGAGGTGGGCGGCTACGAGTATTCCGATTGCGTCATGGACGACGCGCGCCTGGTCCTCGAGAACCTGGTCGACGCGGCGGACCTGGGCGCCGAAGTCCGCAATTACCACCGCTTCCTGTCCGCGGAACCTGCCGGAGACGGCGGCCTGGAGGTGACCTTCCTGGACCGCCTCACCGGGAAGGAGCTGGTGTGCCTATCCGCCCGCGTGGCCCTGGCACTGGGTCCCTGGACCGACGAGGTGCTCGCGGAGGCCTTTCCCGGGAGCCGCCCGCAGGTGCGGCTCAGCCAGGGCATCCACCTTATCGCCGACGGGCTGGACTCGCGCGCCTGCTTCATCCTGCCGGTGCCGGACAGCCGGCGGTACTTCTTCGTCGTTCCCTGGAAAGGCAAGCATCTCATCGGCACCACCGAAACCGAAGTCGGCGACCGCCCTCCGGATCCGCAGGTTCCCCGGCAGGGGGAGATCGAGGAGCTGGAAGCGCTGGTCCGGCTGTATTTCCCGGACCAGGACGTCCGCACGGTGTGCACCATCACCGGACTGAGACCCCTGGCGCGTGCCTCCAAGGGCAGCACCGTGACGTTGAGCCGCGAACACGAGTTCCATACCCTGAGGCCGGGCGTGTTTACCGCCGTGGGCGGCAAATACACCACCCACCGCACCCTGGCGCGCGAATACCTCGCCTACATCCTGGGCGGGGAGGTCCGCTCCCTGGAAGCGCGGCCCTTCCCCGGCGCCTGGAAGGACGAGGCCGGAAAGCGGGACCTGCGCGATCACCTCATGGCCCACGGTTTCATTGACGCTGCGCTGGCCGAGGCCTGGATGCGCCGCTACGGCCTGCGCGCCCGCGAGATCGCCGCCTTCGCGGCCGCCGATCCGGCCCTGCAGGAGCGCCTGCCTGGTCCGCATCCCCTGCTTCTGGGCGAAGTCCGCTTCGCCGCCGAGCGGGAATGGGCCAGGACCCCGGTGGATTTCTACCGCCGCCGCACCGACCTGTACTTCGCCCGGGATGCGGGCCTGGATTCCCTCGCGCGCGTGGAGTCCGTCTTCGCCTCCCGCCGGGCGGACTTCCGCAAGGTCCTGGGCCCGGAGGCCGATTATCAAGAATTCCTGAGGAGGAACCGCCATGTCGCCGTCGCCTGAGTCCTATCCCAGGCCGCTGTCCATCGCCCACCGTGGCTGGCACAACGTCCATGTCGAGAACACCCTGGACGCCTTCCAGGCCGCCTACGACGCGGGCTGCGACATGGTGGAGTTCGACGTGCAATTGAGCCGGGACGGCGTCCCGGTGATCTTCCACGACGACGACGGCCATCGGCTGGCGGGCCGGCGGGAGATGATCTACGACCTGGATTGGAGGGATCTGCGCGATTGGTCCATGCCCGGCAAGGGCAACCCGTCCGGTTACAAGATCCCCAGCCTGGAGCAGTTCCTCTCCCGATTCGGGACGAGGGCCTTCTATCTCGAGCTCAAGGTGCCCAAGGCCAAGGGGAAGGACGAGGCCTATCTGCGTTCCCTCGGCGAGCGTTGCGCGTCCATGGTGCAATCCTCCTCGCCCCTGCCGGAGACCTTCCTGGCGAGCTTCCATATCCCGCTCCTCGCCTCCCTGGCCAAGGCCGGCGCCTTCCCGCACCTGGTCGGCATCTTCGAGGACCTGGAGCGCTATCGCTATGCCCTGGACGGCAAGGCGCCCATCGAGCGCTACTCCCTGCCCTTGGCGGTGTGGCGGGGCTACAACAAGTCCGCGGCGCCCAAGATCAATCCCGGCCCCAAGCCGGATCGGATCCTGCTCTGGAACCTCAAGACCGAGGCGGAGATGCGGATGGCGGCGGCGGAGGGGGTGTATGGTTTGTGCGCCGACGCGGCGGACGTGCTGGTGCGGGTCTGCGGGTCTGGCGCCCGGGGGTCATGACGGGGGTTTCGGGGCCGGGGATGCTGCGCTTCCTGCGCTAATCGGTTCTGCGTTGTCTCTGGGACGGGACCCGTGGATGGGGTGGGTCCCTGCGCTCACTTCCGCACGCCAAGATCCTGTGCTGTGTCCTCTGCGGGCGTCCGTTCGCGCCAGGGTCCCGCCCGCGCTACGGTCGCTCCGCAAAGGCCCCGAAACCCCCGTCATGACCCCCACCCATCAGGGCCGCGGACACGCCCCATCGCCCGAACTTGGGAGTGGGAACGGCTGCGGAAGAGGGGGGAACTGGGTCGAAGGGGGCGGAGGGCGGGGACGGGGGAAGGAGGGCGCAGGGGATGGCCGGCCGCAGTGGTGCGGGCCCCAAGGAAGGCCCGCGGGGGAGAGGAGAGGGCGCGGGGGATGGCTTGCCGCAGTGGTGCGGGCCCCAAGGAAGGCCCGCGGGGGAGAAGAGAGGGCACAGGGATGGCTTGCCGCAGTGGTGCGGGCCCCAAGGAAGGCCCGCGGGGGAGAAGAGAGGGCACAGGGATGGCTTGCCGCAGTGGTGCGGGCCCCAAGGAAGGCCCGCGGGGGAGAAGAG
>CBILQL010000656.1:0-3170 GCA_966238865.1 uncultured bacterium | reverse complement strand
GATCCGGGCGCGCCTCGAGGGCGCGGGACGCGGCCCAGACCGCATGGAAGGGGAGAAGGCGGATTTCTTCGAACGGGTGGGCCGCGGGTACCGCGAGATCGCGGCGGCCCATCCCGGCCATTTCACCGTGATGGACGCCACCGGTTCCCGGGACTCCATCCATCAGGCCCTGATCGACCAGGTCCTGTCCCGCCTGACGCCTCCCGGCGTCCGCTGACGCCTCCCGGCGTCCGCTGACGCCTCCCGGCGCCCTGGAGGCGGAGTTTGAGAAATTTGTACATTCCCTTTGCGGCCGTCTTCCGTTCCCACTCGGCCGGAGAGCAGGGTCGAATCGGCCCCCTCCGGCGTGTTAGAATCGTGGAACAGGATGGCATTCTTCCGCGTCCGCCGGGATCTCATCAAGAAGGAAGAGATGAAAAAAAGCAAAGTGTATTATGCCTCCGTAGCGCTCCTCATCGTCGGCTTCGCCCTCATCAGCGACAGGGTCCAGGCCGGCGGCGAGAAGTTCTATTCCGATCTCATCCGCCTCGACAAGGTGGTGACCAAGATCAACGAGAACTACGTCGAGGACGTCTCTTCCGAGGAGCTGGTCGACGCCGCCATCGGGGGAATCCGCCAGATCCTCGATCCCCATACCGCCTATTTCACCCCCAAGGACTACGAGGACCTCAAGGTCAACACCGAGGGCGAGTTCGGCGGGCTGGGAATCCAGATCGGCATCCGCGACCAGGTGCTCACCGTGGTCTCTCCCCTGGCTGGCACGCCGGCGCACCGCATGGGCATCCAGGCCGGTGACAAGATCATCAAGATCGACACCATGAGCACCCAGGGCATCTCCATCGACGACGCGGTCGAGAAGCTGCGCGGCAAGCCCGGCTCCCCGGTGCGGATCCAGGTGCTGCGCGAGGGCCTCCTCGAGCCGATGGATTTCAACATCGTGCGCGAAATCATCAAGATCGAGAGCGTCCCCTACGCCTCCATGCTCAACGACTCGGTCGGCTACGTGAAGATCACCCAGTTCGCCAAGCGCACCGCCGAGGATCTGGAGGCGAAGATCCTCGAGCTCAAGAAGAAGGACATGAAGTCCCTGATCGTCGACCTGAGGGTGAACCCGGGCGGCCTCCTCAACCAGGCCATCTCGGTGTCCGAGCTGTTCCTGGAGAAGGGGCAGATGGTGGTGTACACCAAGGGCCGGGTCAAGTCCCAGAACCAGGAATACCACAGCCGGCGCGCGCCCATCTGGACCAAGAAGCTGGTGGTGCTGGTGAACGAGAATTCCGCCTCGGCCTCCGAGATCGTGGCGGGCGCCATCCAGGACTGGGACCGGGGCATCGTGCTGGGCGAGACCACCTTCGGCAAGGGATCGGTGCAGACCATCCTGCCCCTGGACGGCCAGCAGAACACCCTGAAGCTCACCACCGCCTACTACTACACGCCCGCCGGACGCTGCATCAACAAGCCCGAGAACGCCGTGCGCCTCAAGCACCCCAAGGACTCCGCCGACAGCAGGAAGGACACCACCTTCTTCTACACCAAGGCCGGCCGCAAGGTGCTGGCCGGGGGAGGCATCACCCCCGACGTGATCCACCCCGGGCGCAAGTACAACCGGTTCTCGCAGGAGCTCCTGCGCAAGACCATGTTCTTCAACTACGTGATCAAGAAGCGGGGCGAGATCGCCAAGCAGGCCAAGGTCTCCCCGGACTTCACGGTCTCCAAGGAGCTCGTCGAGGACTTCCGCAAGTTCGTCTACAGCGACACCGCCTTCTCGAAGTACAAGAGCGCCTCGGTCGCCTCCCTCGACGGCTTCCGCGACGTGCTCAAGCGCGAGCGCCAGGAGCGGGGCGACACCCTGGCCCCGACCCGGGAGAAGTCCGACGTGGATCGCGCCGCCGACGCCCTGGAGGAGATGCTGCGGGCCGAAGCCCAGAAGGAATTCGACAAGAACCTGGACTTCATCCGGTTCCAGCTCAAGGCCGAGCTCCTGGGAGCCGTGCTGGGCGAGGACGCCCGCACCGCCTTCGAGCTCAAGAACGACAACCAGGTCGCGGAGGCGAACCGCTACCTGGCCGACCAGAAGATGTTCAGCAAGGCCTTCAAGAAATCCAAGGACAAGGGCTAGCCTCTCCGCCGCCATGCGCTTCCTCCGCGTCGGCGGCGGGCTGTTCGACGAGGCCTTGAGGCGGGCCGGCCACGAGGTCCATCCCTTCGGCATCCCGGACGGGGGCGCATTCCGCGACCCCGAAGCGGCCCGCACCCTGCTCGCCGGCGCCGTGGAGTCCTCCCGTCCAGACTGCATCCTGCAGGTGGACGATTCCACCCCCCTCGTCCACCTCGGCCTGGAGCGCTTCCCGATCCGGAAGGCCTGGTACGCCGTGGACTCCCACCTGCACGCCTGGCATGCCCATTACGCCGCACTGTTCGACCGGGTCTTCTGCGCCCAGGCGAACCAGGTGGAGCGCCTCGGGGCCTGGCAAGGCTCGGTGTCCTGGCTGCCGCCCTGCTTCACCGGCAAGCCCGCCTTCCTGCCCTGGGCCGGCCGCGTCCACGACGTGGCCTTCGTCGGCACCCTGGACCCCGCGCTGAACCCGGCGCGCATCGCCCTGCTGGACGGCCTGGCGAAGCTCGGGCTCGCCGTCCACGCCGTCCGGGGAGAGTACGCCCCGATCTATACCCGGGCCCGGGTGGTCATCAACCAGGCCGCCGCGGACGATCTCAACTTCCGCGTCTTCGAAGCCATGGGCTGCGGCGGCCTGCTCCTCACCGACGCGATTTCCCATTCCCTGTCCTCGATCGGGGAGCCGGGCCGCGACTTCCTTGTCTATGCGCCCGGCGACGCCGCCGATCTGGCGCGGAAGGCGCGCTGGGCGCTGGCGCATCCCGCCGACGCCGAGGCCATGGCCCGCCGCGGACAGGAGAAGGTGAAGGCCGGGCATCTCGTCCGGCACCGCGCCGAGACGCTCGTCCGGGAGCTGACGGCGCCGGCGTTCCCGGCTCCGTCCGGAGCCCCATCCCGCATCCACGCCCATCTCGCCGCGACGCTGGAGCATGTCTCCCGCCTCGCGCTTCCCGCCGACCTGACGCGGATGTTCGCCCGTCTCGCCCGGAGCGCAGCCGGCGACGCCCTGACGGCGGATCCCGGCAGCCCCTGGGCGCTGCTCGTCCTGGCCCAG